>DVEE01000381.1 GCA_015295885.1 Leptolyngbyaceae cyanobacterium M65_K2018_010 | reverse complement strand
GCGCGAACCCCGGTCAGGTTTGACATTTCTTCGCCAAATTGAGTGAGTTTAGGGGGCATGGATGGCGGACTCAGGAAGGAACGATGGCCTGGCAGGCATCAAATTACTATACCAAGCCAGCCGCCTTGGTTTGGCGCCGGGCTAGGGGCCTATCCATGGCCCCAGGGGCATTCCTTCAGCCTTTGAACCCTGGAGTTTGAACCCTGGAGGTGGAAGACCCTTTGGCCTGACACTGTAAAGTAGGGTTTCTACCGGGGTGAATGGGGAATTACTCGCCAGGGCCAAGCAGTAAGATCGAAGTAGACCAGGATCGATTGCGCTTCAGTTTTATCAGACCTGGGTCAGGAGGTTGCCATGGTGAATGTTAATTCCGCACCGGCCGCATTGACCGGTTCAGATCCAAGGCCCAAAGCGCCCGCTACCTCCATTGAGCCCCTGTATACCCGGGGCCATGGTCATCTCGGGCGGCTTTACGCAGAGCAGCGGCAACTCATGGTGAACCAGCAAATTATTCCTCGGGGCATTACCGATCCCAGGGTTATCAACGCCATGCTGACGGTGCCTCGCCATCGCTTTGTGCCCCTCGATAGCACCCAATTCGCCTACCGCGACGAACCCCTACCGATTGGTCACAACCAGACCATCTCCCAGCCCTATATTGTGGCCTTTATGACCGATGCTGCCTCCATTCCCGGCAATGGTCGGGTGCTAGAGGTGGGCACTGGGTCGGGGTATCAAACGGCGATTTTGGCCACCCTAGCCGCCGAGGTCTACTCGATTGAAATTGTGGCTCCCCTGGCCCAACAGGCAGAGCGCACCCTGCGCCAACTCGGCTATGACAACGTCCACATCAAACAGGGCAACGGCTATGCCGGTTGGGCTGAGTACGCTCCCTACGACGCCATTGTGGTAACAGCGGCCCCCACCCGCATCCCCTCGGCCCTCCTGGATCAACTGGCCATGGGAGGCAAGTTGGTGGTGCCCGTGGGCTATTCCAGCCAGACCATTCTGGTGATTACCCGACACTTGACCGGTTTCTCTACGGAATACACGATTCCGGTGCGGTTTGTACCCATGGTCGGTGAAGACCATTAGCCCTGCACGGTGCAACCTCCGTGGGTGGATCGGTGGGCAGCCAGGGTTGACCACCGGCCCCGCCTGGCTGCTGCCTCCTAAACGCCCTAAAGCCCTCAGGGAGATTTGGGGCGATAGCCCACCAGCGCGTTGATCGGCTTCAGCATGGCACCTTCAAAGGGCTTGCCCTTTAGCATCCGGTTCCAGTACAGGTAGGGCAGTAGGTGCTTTTTCACCAACCACATACTCCAGCGTTCCTTGGCTGGGTTTAGGGGGAAGCTGGGCGTCGGCTGATTGTTATAGTCAAACTCAGCCATGACCGTGTAGTTATACCCCGTAATTAAAGGACAGCAGGTATAGCCATCGTAGGTGTGCAAGGTCGGTTGGTGGTGGAGCACCGCGAGCAGGTTGTTGACCAAAACGGGAGCCTCGCCGCGGACCGCCGCCGCCGTTTTTGAGGTGGGTAGGGATGAGGCATCGCCCAGGCTAAACACATTGGGATAGCGGTTGTGGCGCAGGGTGTCCCTATCGACATCCACCCACCCCCCAGGGTTGTTGGGCACCGCCAGGGGACTCTCCTTGATGAAGTCGGGGGCACTCATAGGGGGCACCACATGGATCATGTCGTAGGACATCACCACCTGGTCGGGCGACCCGTCGGTGGCGACCTCGAACACGGCCTCCCGGGTTTCAGGCCGAATTTCGATGAGGTTATGGTGGAAGTGGGTTTCAATGCCGCGCCGTGCTACCACCTGTTCTAACACCTCGTTATAGGCGGGCACTGCAAACATCTTGGCGCCAGCACTACAAAACACCACGCGGCTATTCACCCCCACCCCACTGCGCTGCTTGAAGCAGTCATCGGCCATGTACATGATTTTTTGGGGTGCCCCTCCACATTTAATTGGGGTGTTGGGGTAGGTAAAGATGGCGGTGCCCCCCTGAAAGTCGTGCTGAATCAGCTGGCGGGTATAGAGGGTGAGGTCGCGGCGATAGTTGCTGGTGACCCCGCCCTGGCCCAACGCCTCTGGGAGGCCCTTGATTTTATGCCAATCAATTTGAATGCCGGGGCATACCACCAGAAAGTCGTACTGCACGAGGGTGCCATCCTGGGTCAAGACGGCATTGTGGTCAGGGTCTAGTTTGACCACGGCATCTTTAATCCAGGTGGCACCCTGGGGAATGAGGGATTGTTCATCCCGCACCGTATCTTCGTAACGAAACTGCCCCCCCGCCACCAGGGTCCAACCCGGTTGGTAGAAGTGTTGTTCGGAGGGTTCGATAATAGCGATGTCAAGGGCCTTTTCGCGGCTCAGGAGTTGGGCCGTGACCGTGATGCCCGCGGCACCGCCACCAATCACCACAATCTGGTGGCGAACGGTCTTGCGCACGGCATCCTGGTCAAGGTTAACCCTAAGCTCTGAGGCGGTTTGGGAGGTGGTAACCATGGGGCGTATTCCTTTCCAAAATATCTAGAAGTAATTAGTGATCTTTATGGCCACGATTAAAATTCATCATAGGAACATCCCGTCAGCCTTGATCCGGGATAAAGGCGAAGAAAAGCTTAAGTTCAGCCTCGGCCGGGGCCTAGGGGCCGGGGCGATCCCCGCCAGCGGTGACCTGGGTCACATTCCGTTGGGAACTTTGCAACTCCCCCTTGTCAAGGGGTACGGTCCGGCCCAAACTGTAGATGGGTTATGAGGCTGTTAGTGGGGATCAAGGGGAGAAGCTTGTGAAATCAGTACTGGCGATCATTCTGGGCGGGGGTGCCGGCACCCGACTTTACCCCTTAACCAAGTTTCGGGCGAAGCCAGCGGTATCCCTGGCGGGTAAGTATCGCTTGATTGATATTCCCGTGAGTAACTGCATCAATTCCGAAATTTTAAAAATCTACGTCCTCACCCAATTCAACTCCGCTTCCCTGAATCGTCATATCTCTCGTACCTACCAGTTTTCTCACTTTACTGAAGGGTTTGTAGAGGTTTTAGCTGCCCAGCAAACCCCTGAAAGTCCCAGTTGGTTCCAGGGTACGGCCGATGCGGTGCGTAAGTACCTCTGGTTGTTTGACTCGTGGAATGTGGAAGACTTTTTAATCCTATCCGGGGATCACCTCTACCGGATGGATTACAGCCTGTTTGTAGAACGGCATCGGGCCACCAATGCCGACATTACCCTATCGGTGGTGCCGGTGGGCTACAAGCAGGCCTCTAGTTTTGGCCTGATGAAAATTGATGGCACGGGCCGCGTGGTGGATTTCTTTGAAAAACCCAAGGGTGAGGACTTAGAAACCATGCGGGTGGATACCACCGTGCTGGGTCTGACCCCAGCCCAGGCCCAGGAACAACCCTTCATTGCCTCCATGGGCATCTACGTGTTTAAAAAGCAGGTCTTGATCGACCTATTGCGGAAAAGTTTGGACCAAACGGACTTTGGCAAGGAAATTATTCCAGCCTCAGCCCGCCACTACAATGTGCAGGCCTACCTGTTTGATGGCTACTGGGAGGATATTGGTACCATTGAAGCCTTCTATGAGGCTAATCTGGCCCTGACCCAGCAACCCCAGCCCCCCTTCAGCTTCTACCACGAAGATGCCCCCATCTACACCCGATCTCGCTATCTCCCCCCCAATAAACTGCTGGATTGCCACATCACCGAATCCAGTATTACCGAGGGTTGTATTCTGAAAAATTGCCGTATTCACCATTCGGTGATTGGATTGCGCCAACGCATTAATGCCGACTGCCTGATTGAAGACTCTCTGCTGATGGGGGCCGACTACTACGAGCCCCTCTCTGAAAGCAGTCAGCATCTCACCCGGGGCAAAATTCCCATGGGCATTGGGGAAGGATCCACGATTCGCCGAGCCATCATCGACAAGAATGCTCGGGTTGGGCGGAATGTTCAGATCGTGAATAAGGAAAATATTCAGGAAGCCGAGCGGGAGGACTTGGGCTTTTACATCCGCAGTGGCATCGTGGTGGTGCTGAAAAACGCGGTAATCCCCGACGGCATGATCATCTAGGGAGGCCCAGCCTAGCCCTATGACTGTGCCCCTGATGGTCCTGGTCGGCATTCCTGGGAGCGGCAAGTCCACCTGGGCGGAGGCTTTTCTCAGGCGTCGTCCCCGCTATCGGGTGGTTTCTAGCGATCGCAGCCGCGCCCAACTCTACGGAGATGAAGCTATCCAGGGGGATTGGCGGCAGGTCTGGCAGCAGATTCTGAGGGAATGGCAACAGGGCATTGCGGCGGTGGGTCAGGGCCGGTTGGAGGGGCTGATTTACGATGCCACCAACGCCAGTCGGTCGCCACAGCCCGGCAGTTGGGGTTTACCCGGATTTCCCTCTACTGGTTTGATGTGCCCCTGGACCTGGCCCTCAGTCAAAACCAAGGGCGATCGCGGCAGGTGCCCGTGGCGGTGATCGAGCGTATGCATCGCCAATTGCAAGGAGCCCCACCCAGCTTAGAGGATGGGGTAGATGAGGTGATTCGGCTGACCCTAGCCGATCTCCAGGTCCTGC
>DVEE01000154.1 GCA_015295885.1 Leptolyngbyaceae cyanobacterium M65_K2018_010 | reverse complement strand
AGGGAAGTAAACCAGCTGTGCTCCCAGTCAAAGTCGCGGTCAAACCAAAAGCGACCAACGGCGAAGGGGTCAGCCACCTGGAGTTGATCCACCTGGGCGGCCAGGGTCGGCTCCACAGGACCTTCCGAAAGGGCGAAGAGGGCCTTAATGCCGGGGATATCAGCCGCCATCACGTAGTAATCGGCGGTTAGGGTGTGGGGTGGGTTTGCCGTTGTCTCGGCCTTGGCGGCCACCAACTGGATCCGATCTCCCTCTCGCTGCAATACCTGAAAGGCACTGAGGTTCTCCCGGGCTGGGCCAGCCAACACTTGGCCATCGCTGGCGTAGGCCGCCCCATGGCAGGGGCAGAGGTAACCCTCCTCGGTAGCCGTGACTTGCCGCTGCACACTACAGCCCTGGTGGGTACAGGTGAGGGAAAGGGCGGTACTAGCCCCCGGGGCCACGGAATAGACCTGGTCGCCAGCGCCAAAGTATTCCATCGTCTCCGAGCTTAGCAACGGGTTCCTATCCACCCAAAAGGGCACCGGATTCGTAGCAACGCTACCCTTGTGGTAAGTGAGGCCGGCAATCTGACCATCCTGCCAGGTCACCTGGCTCACGGTTACCCCCGTTAGCACCTGGCCGCCGTTGGCCCGAATCGCTTCCACAAGAGGGTCTACCAGGGATCGTCCCATGTCTTGGCAGGTGCCATTAAAGGCCAGTCCTTCCGGGTTGCCGAAGAAGTAGAAGTGGAAGAACTGCATCAGTTCCCCAGCACTGAGTACATCCGGGGCATTCAGACTGGACTTGGCAAAGGGCAAAAAGTAGAGGTCGTAAAGCCCTTTGGGAAAGTCATCGGCCACCCAGTCCGCCACCGAGAGATGATCTAATCGCTCGTAGCTCTGGGGATTGCGGAAACCGGTAATTTCCCGAAACACCTGCAGGTGCTTCACATGGGTGAGGTTAATGCCCCATTCCAATCGGTTGGAGGAGGAAATCGCCAGATCCACCACATTCCAGGGAAAGGCGGAATGGCTGGGCCGAAAGACCTCTGGATCGTAGTGGTCCTTGTAAACCAGGGAATAGAAATCCAGGGATTTAAAGTTTTGCCGAATGTTCAGCTCGTTAACCAGGCTAAACAGGTTGTAGTACTGGGGAAAAAATCCATGGAAGCCATGCTCCATCATGAACTGATCTTCCCCCACCTGGATCGGCCAACTGGCGATCTTGCCACCTAGCTGGGGTGATCGCTCCAGGAGGGTGACTCCCACCCCCCGCCGACTCAGTTCGTAGGCCGCCGCTAGGCCCGCAAGCCCGCCGCCAACGATTACCGCCGTGGTCGGTTTACTTACCTGAACGGGCAACTCCAAGCGGTCTTGCTGAAACACTGTAGGCTGAGGCTTTGTCAGCCGGGAATAGCTCAGCAAACCAGCAATGCTGCCGACCCCAAACAACTTCAGCACATTGCGGCGGGCAATGGGTTGGGCAAATAGCCCCTCTAGAGATTCGCTCATTCGATCCAGTGGCTTTTGCTTAAGTCATACTCGACCTCAGGAAAACCCTAAGGGTGTGTGGAGAGCGACTTCGGCAATACGGTAACACAGACTCCCGGCCAGAGAAGCTGGGTACCCGCCCATCAATTTAGACGTCGAGCACCCGTGTGTAACCTTTCTGAAACTGTAGTATTAAGTTGCCTTTACAGTCTACTCACCTGGCATGAAATACCTGCGAGAAACTCTGGCCGTAGCTCAGCGAATTTTGACTGAGCTTTGGTATCGCAAGCGCAGCCTGGTTTTTTGGGCCATTTTCCCCGGCCTCCTGTTGGTGCTGAATAGCCTGATTCTGCAGGAGCGGGTCAAGATCTCCTTGGCTGAGGCCTATACCCTGGCGGCGCCCTCCACCTTGGTGGGTGCGGCCCTGTTTTTTAGTGGCCTGGGGGGCAGTGTGGCCACGGTGGTCTCTGAGCGAGAGCAACAGACCCTAAAACGGCTATTTCTATCCCCGCTCAGTGGGGTGTCCTACTTTTTGGGCATTTGTTTGGCTTACCTGGTGATTGGGCTAGGACAAGGGGCCTTAATGTACGCCATCGCCCTGTCCCAAGGGGCCCACTTAAAGGGCAATCCCCTGGCCAGCCTGCTGGTTGTTCTGCTGAGTATTGCGGCCTATGTCGGGGTGGGGTTTATTCTAGGCACCCAACTGGCCCGCCGCACCCAAGATGTCAATGCGTTGGTGGCGGCCTTTGGCATTCCTCTGATGATTTTGGGCGGCGCTTTTATGCCTACTAATTTCTTTCCTCAGTCGCTGCTCAGGCTGACCCGCTTTAACCCCATCTACCACATGATTCAGGCCATGGCCGGGGTGGCGGCCGAGGGCCAGACCCTGGCCGAAGTCAAAGACCACGTCTGGTTTTTAGCCCTGTTTGCCGTTGCCATGGTGGGGGCGGGATGGTTAGCCTACCAGCGCATGGTGCAGGTGGAGCGGCAGTTGTAGGTCTGGGCTGGGCAAAGGCGGTAAGTGCCCCGATCACAGGTTTGACGGACTGAAGCCGTCTGTAAAGGGTGTTTCTTTGCTAAAGTGTCAGGGCAAAATGGCTCTCTGAGATGGCTTGGCGATGGTATTGCAGAAGAAAAGGCCTCCCCTATGGATTACCCTGGGTGCCGTGCTGTTATTTGTCGGCGGTGGAGCCCTGGCGTTTTGGGCCACCAACCGCCGCAGTGCCTGGGTTAAAGCCCTGCCCGCCGGAGCCAATGCCATTCCCGCCGATGCGGTGATGGTGGTGGCCCTGTCTACGGATGAAGGTCAGTGGCGGCGGTTGCGGCAATTTGGCACCCCTGCGACCCAGGAACAGTTTGACCAGGTGCTGGCCCAGTGGCGCGATCGCCTGTTTACTCAAGCCGGCCTCAGCTTTGGGACCGACCTACAACCCTGGGTTGGGCCTGAAATCACCCTAGCCCTGCTGCCAGCCATGGACAACTCCGGCGCGGGCAATTCTACCCTGCCCGTCCCCCTCGACAGTTGGTCGGCTAATTTGGTGGCGGTGGTACCCATTGGCAATATCAGCGAAGCCCAGGCCGGTTTGGGCAATCGCCTGGTCGAAGCTCAAGGGGTGGGCGATAACCCCTATCGAGGAATTACCATTCAACAGTTAGAGGGCCAGCCGGATCCTCCCCTGTACACGGCGGTGCTCAATTCCCAATTGGCCCTGGTGAGTGCTCAACTGCCGCTGTTAAAAAAGTCCATCGATGCCTTTAGGAATAGTCAATCTGTGGCCGATCGCCCCGGTTTCAGCAAGGCCTTTGAACAATTGGGAGAAACCCGCTCCCTGGCCCGGCTCTACCTGGATGTGCCGACGGTGGTACAGGCCCTAGCCAATACCGCCGATCCACCGATTCCGTCCAATCGCCTAGAAGCGCTTCGGGCTCCCAGGGCTTTGGTAGGCAGCTTGCTGCTGCAAAATCAGGGCCTCCACCTGCAGGCGATTAGCTGGCTGGATCAGGGATCCCAGGTGTTCAACACCAGCAACAAAGCAGACCAAATGCCCCAGCGGTTCCCTGCCAATACCCTGATCATGGCCTCCACGGGAGACTTTCAGCAATTTTGGGAAGATTTTAAGACCGGCAAACAATGGTTGGCCCTGACCCCCATCCGCCCAGAGGAAATTACCCTGGCGCTGCAGTCTGCCACCGGGCTGGTGCTAGAAGAAGACCTGTTGCCCTGGATGGGCGGTGAGTTTGCCCTGGGTGTGTTATCGCCACCCCCCACCGCTAACCGGCCCGAGACCGACCCGGTTCTGCCCAACCCGGCCCTGGCCCTGATGGTCAAAACCAACGATCGGGAGGCGGCCACCGCGACCTTAAATCGGTTAGACGAGGTGATGACCAACCGCTATCGCTTTACCGTAGAGCAGGCCGACCTGGGCGGAGTACCCGTCACCCGCTGGACGGCCCCCTTTGCCTCCCTCAGCCTAGCCTACGGTTGGCTGCCTGGGGATGTGGTGTTCCTAACCGTGGGTAATGGTGTCGAGGGGCTGATTGCTCCCCGCCCCAATCGGTCTCTGGCTGAAGCATCGGCCTTTCAAACAACTACGGGGCAGGCCCCACGGCCCAATAATGGGCACTTTTTCATTCACCTGACCGACCTCGCCGCCGCTGAAGATAATTTGTTGTTACCCCCCCTACCTACGAAAGGGTTGCTCAGTGCTGAGGCGATCGATGCCATTGGGGTTACGGCCACTGTGCTGAGCGATCGCCAGGTCCGCTACGACATTACCACCGCCCTCAAACGGGGCAATCGACCAGGGCCACTCCCCAGCGGTCAACCGCAGGGCTCAGAGGGAAAAACCGTCCCGCCAGAAACCACGACTGCTCCGCCAGAGGCTGCCGAGTAGAGGACCCCTGGGTGGGTGAGGGGCTAGTGGATGGGAGGATTTGCTGGGTTCCTGGCCTGAAAGGTTCTAACCTGCTCCCCAAAACTCGGTAGGATAAATCAATATTCCTCTGCTAGGACTTACCATGGATTTAATTGCCCTCCAGGGCTGGCTGGATAATGCCTCCTTTGCGGTGCTGTTTGGTGCCATGCTGCTCTACTGGTGCGGCATAGCTTTTCCCAAAGCTTCCCTAC
>DVEE01000542.1 GCA_015295885.1 Leptolyngbyaceae cyanobacterium M65_K2018_010 | reverse complement strand
AATCAATATCGCATTGACGCCAATCAGGAACTGCTGGCCCTGGGTGCCGTCAACGTGGGCAATGGTTTGATGCAGGGGTTTCCGGTCAGCAGTAGCGGCAGCCGCACCGCCATTGGCGATTCCCTAGGAAGCAAGTCTCAGCTCTTTTCCCTGGTGGCCTTTGGGGTCGTGGTGCTGGTCATTCTGTTTTTGCGCCCGCTGCTGTCGATGTTTCCCAAGGCGGCCCTGGGGGCGATTGTCATCTACGCTGCGCTGCGGCTGATCGAAATTCCCGAGTTCAAGCGGCTGCGGCGCTTTAAGAAAAGCGAGTTTAGGCTGGCGTTAATTACCCTGGTTGGGGTACTGGCGACCGATATTTTGGTGGGGGTTGGTATTGCGGTTGGTCTATCAGTCATTGATGTTTTTGCCCGGTTGGTCCAGCCCCATGACGCCGTCATGGGCGAAGTCCCTGACCTGCCGGGGTTACACGATATTAAAGACTGGCAGGGGGCTACCACCATTCCTGGTCTGGTGATCTACCGGTATGATGCCCCGCTCTGTTTTGCCAATGCCGAAAACTTTAGACGACGAGCCCTAGATGCCATCAAGGCAGAGGCTACACCGGTGGAATGGTTTGTGCTGAATTCCGAAGCCATCGTCGAAATGGATGTCACGGCAGCGGATATGCTCACCGATCTGCATCGTGAGTTAAAGGCTCAGCACATTACCTTTGCCCTGGCTCGGGTGAAGCAGGATCTCTATGCCCAACTAAAGACCTCAGGGCTATTAACCCTACTGGGTGAGGATCATGTTTTTCTAACGCTGCATAGCGCGATCGCAGCTTTCCAGTCCCGTCCCTAACAGGCACCCCGATTAGAACCTTGGGCCTGGTGCGGCCATGCACGCAATTCCCAGGGGAAGGGCCGAGACTGACCAGATTTACTGGTAGGTTTCCCAGTCAAGTTCTACGATTGAATCGCCCAGTGTCCTACGAAGAGTGCTGCGAATCATCCGCAACTCCTCGACCGTCACCTTGTGATCGGCATGGATAAACGACCGAATACTTTGAATTTCACCTTCCGATAGACGACCATCGGCAAGAGCCTCTTGCACCAGGGTTCTAAGCTTCGCTAGGTGCTCTAGTTCTTCCGGGGTCAGGTCGCGATCGTGGGGATGTTCGACTTTCATGGTTGTATCTCTCAAAAAAGTGTTGTTGCGTTGCTATGGTTTTGGGCTCAGTCGGTCTACTGTCCGGGCTCTAGGCCCAGGGAACGTTCTAGCGCTGCCAGGGCAACGTCGGTCACGGCTTTAATGCGATAGCGACAGGCCTGGGTCTCAGTGGAGGCAAAGGTGCCATTTTCCCAGTACTTATTGCTGCCTGCAGCGCCGCCACAGAGGCCGAAATAGTCACAGCTCTGTTGACACAGCTCGACCCCAGTCTGCATCTCACGATACAGCCGCTGAAACTTCGGTGTTTGGCAGGCCGCTTCAAAGGTCTGATCAGCCACATTGCCTAAAACAAAGTCACCGTAGTGGTCGCTGGGCATCGACAGCAGCTCTGGGTCAAAGGTCGAGAAATTGCCCTTGTGGTCAATGCTGACAATCTTAAAGGGGTGATTCATGTCGGTGCTGGTGAGTCGGGTGTTGTTATACACCAGCGAGCAGATCGCCTCAAACTCTCTCACCTTCAGGGTGTTATTTTTTTCGGCGACCAGATCCCAAAAGCGCTGCAAAAAGTGGCGGTAGCGGGCTTCCACTGCTTCCCCCTGTAAGGATGATTGGGCATGCACTCCCTCGGTTTCTTCCATGTTGAAGCCGACATTGGCAATGCCGTGGCCCTCAAAAAACTCAAAAATTTCATCGGCGTAGTCGAGGGAATCTGCCGTTAAAACGCAAATTACACTGAGGGGAATGGCATGGTCTTGCAGGAGTTTAATGCCCCTGAGGGCACCGGCATGGCTGCCCAGGCCCGTGCGGGTTTTGCGATGGGCATCGTGCAAAAAGGCTGGCCCGTCAATGCTGACTCCCACATGCACCGGGTATTGCTTAAACAAATCACACCAGGCTTGGTTGATCAGCAACCCATTGGTCTGAAGGGAATGGTTAAAGCAGATGCCTTCGGGTTTGTGGGTGGCGGCCAGTTGCTCAATCTGGGCAAAGGCCGCCTGGTAGAACCCCAAGCCCGCGGCCAGGGGCTCCCCCGCGTGCCAGCAAATGCTGAAATTGGCCTTGAGCAACGAGCTGGAAAACAGCGTCTTAAAAATCGGCTCAATCAGATCCAGGGACATCTGATGTTTCAGATGGCGATCAGGCAAATAGCAGTAGTCACAGTTCAAATTGCAAAAAGAGGTGGGCTGGATACCCACCAGATAAATGGGGCAAAACCCAGCCGTATCTACTAGCGTGGGGTTCGACTCAGCGGCAGAGGCGGTGGACGGAGCATCTAGGGTCGCCGGGTTTGTGAATGGGGACATAGTCAATTCTGGAGTGAGGGATAAAGGCCGGGATAGCCCCCAGCATCAACAGGGTCTGCCAGCAAACCTTAGTAATTGTGCCAGTTGGCAAAACCACCGCCATCGCCCCAACCATTTCTCCAGGCGTTGCGGTTGACGAAATCACCCCCGTAGCCGTCAGCCCAGCCTGTGCGAGCACCATCAACCCAGCCCCGGCCTGCCCCATCGGCAAAGCCACGAGCGATCCGGTTGTCAGTGGTGGGTCTGCTCTCGGCGGGCAGTTGCTCGGCCCGGGCCTGCAACGCCGCAGATAGGCGCGATAGCCGCCCTTCGATCGGGTTAGAGCTTGTTTCAGCGGTAGGCACTGCAGTCTCTGGGGCAGTCTCTGGGGCAGTCGCCAGGGCAACGCCAGGCATGCTCAGGGCCGCCAGGGTGACTAAAAATCCGACAAAGCTGATGCGGTTGTTAATAGGCATAGGTTGATATTTTCGATGTACTAAGGGTCTTAGATGTACTCAGGGAAAATGACAAGATCCATGGATAAAGAGTCCCTAGGGGGTGGAGGGCGGTACCTGAGCCCGCTGGATCAGCACCATTTCAAAAAACTCAGTGATCAGTTCCTGGGGCAGCGGTACGATGCCGCCGGGGCCAATCCACTGGTTGACGGTGGTCAGGGCCTGCTGGTTACCACTAACGTAGCTCTGCAACAGGGTGGCGATCGCATAGTCCACCATATTCAAAAAGGTAGAGTTGTCTTGAGGCACCATACAGGCAATGCCATAGCGCTGGTAGGGCACCGTGGGAGCCAGTTCAAACACTTCGGTGCCACCTTTCTGGGCGACTAGGCCCCCCAACACCACAGAATCCCCGGCGATCGCCGCCACCTCACCCCGTTGCAATGCGGTAAACATCGCATCAGCAGAGGCCAGGGGCACCAACACTGCCCGGGGCTGCACCAGGCCGATTACCTGCTGGCCCAGGGAATCCTGTGTCACCCCAATGCGCTGCCCGACCAGGGACTCGGGGGTGCCGAGGGTGCTGCCCTCAGGGGTGAGCAGGCGAATGCCTGAAAGCCCATAGCTGATTGAAAAGTCTACAAACCGATCGCGTTCCCAGGTGAACTGAGTATCACAGGAGATGTCGATCTCGCGGTTAGTTAGCAGAGGAATGCGATCGCTCAGGCTACTTGCCTCCCGCCGCTGCACCGTAATCTCTCGGCCCAGTTCCGCTTCGAGCTGGGTCTTGATGCGGTTGACGATATCCACGGAGTAGCCCACCAAGTTACCGTTCGCATCAATGTAGGAGTAGGGCACCGTGTCAAAACTGGTGCCCACGGTCAACACCCCCGTGCGGGCTACCTTCTCAACCACCGTCTCGGCCTGGGCCACGGCAGGTAACCCCAGGGCCAGGGCAAGACTCATAAGACCAATGACAGGTTTGTTCATAGTTTCTCTATACACAACACAAGGGGATTGAGCGGGATAAGACGGCCCATCGCCACCCTGGGGGATGAACGGCCTAGGGAAAAGTCTTTCCCAATTGGCCTAATCTCCCGAGCAGCCCCAACGCGCTCAACGATAGACCAACGGAAGAATGGTCACGGCAAACCCAACGCACCCGTGGCTCAGCTATTGGAAAGACGCATTCAGAAACGACCGTGTTCAACATTCAGGGAAGATTGAATAATTTCTTAACAAGATCCTCCGTACCGCAGAGTTTTTCGGAAATCCCCCCTCGTGGCCGAATCCTTATCCCTACCAGAATAGACTAAGTGGCCAATAAGCTAAAAAAGAAAAGAATTAATTTATTTAATAGTGGTCCCCAATTAGCTGTAGCCAGCAGACTTCTTCTGAAGCAGCAGGCTCCCCCATGCTCCTTTCGCTAGCAAGCACTTCACCCTCAGACACAATGACTTGTCATTTCGCGCCTGCTCGATTAAGTTTTTTTGAGCAAGTGGGTTAGACAACAGCGCCATTTTTCTAATGGTTAAGAAAAATAGTTGATCAATACAATTGCCTCTGGAATTATTAGACTGGATGTAATCCTCCTCTTCGACTTCACTCAGGGCCAGTTGATCAGAGTTTTGGCTTTTGGCTTCGTGGTTGGCAAAGATTTTTTAAGGTTCTCTAAAAAATCAAAAAATCATCTTGATCCTCTATCTCAGTGTTTGAAGAAGCT
>DVEE01000017.1 GCA_015295885.1 Leptolyngbyaceae cyanobacterium M65_K2018_010 | reverse complement strand
GGGGACTTCCCAATAGGCATAGGCATCCCGACAGTCGCGGGGGGTGAGAATAATGCGGCGATCGCCGGTGGCCGCCACCGGTGCTGCCACGGGAGCTGTGCCTCGCATGAGCCACCACAACAAGCCCCCCAGGATGGGCAGAGCCAACAGCCAGGGCCACCAGGGTAAGCGTCGTGCCGGTGCCGCCACGGGGGCCTCGGTTTCGGTAATCACTTCCTGCTGTTCTTCAACCACCACCGGTGCTTCCGTAGGGGCTGGGGTTTCGGCCCGGCCCGCCGTCGCCCGAGCCGCTTCAATGATGGCTTCATTGTCGGGGTTAGTGGCATAGCCCAGGAAAGCTAAGGCAGCGGGACTGGGGTCATTGGCCCGATAGACATAGGCCAGCGGCTGAGAAAACGGATAGCGGGGATCATCCGGTAGGGTTTCATGCATCGGCACAATTTTTACCGCCGGATTATCGATCACCTGGTCGGCGATGGCATAGCTAATCCCAGTTGGGCCCAGGTCCTGGATCACCGCTGCGGTGTCATCCGTCTGCAACACGGTCGCTCCCGCGGCGGCTTGAAAGGGAGCATTTTGGAATACCGGGTAGTTGCGGAAGGCTTGCCGGGTATCACTGGTTACCGGGCGATCGATCAGAACAATGGGCGCGTCCGGGCCACCCACCTGGGACCAATTGGTAATCTCGCCGCGAAAAATTTGGGCAAATTGCTCGATGGTGAGGCTGCCATTAAAGGGATTCTCAGGGCTAACAATAATGGCAATTTTGTGGCGGGATAGGGGAATCTGCTGCAACCCCGATTGCAGCTCTGACTCCGTCAACCCCCGACCAATTGCAGCCAGGTCAGTCTTTTGGTCAGCTAGAGCCTTAAGGGCGGTGTCAGCGTCGTTGTAGACCACATTCACCGGAACATTGCCGTACTGCTCGGAAAAACGGGAGGCTAGGGCTTCGTTGATCGGCCGCATGGCCTCGGAACTCTGGATCGCCAGTTGGGTGCCAGCCTCCAGGGTAGTGGGGATTTGCACCCCTTCCAGGGGATTGGGGGTTTGGGCCCAGAGCCTAGCCTCCCGATCGAGGGTGAGGGTAAGGGCAAAAACAAGCGGGGTGGCCATTCCCCAGAGCAGCCACTGCCTGACAGACGATGAAGCACGGTTGCGATGGAACATAAGCAAACACCGGATATTTTTTCTGGCCAGCAGGGTCGAACAGCTTAATCCCTAGCCATCACAGCCCAGTCTGGCAATGTCTAACCAGCTTTATTTCAAAGGGCTACGGCTGGTTCATGCCGCCATTACTGGCGCTGCTGCACAAATGGCTCGCCCCAGGGCCTAACCTACTCCGTCACCGTAAAGGATAAAAATAAGGAACTGATAAAGCCGGTTTCCTAAACCCTAGGGACCTCGAACGTGTTACATTGAGCCACCTTGCCACTTTCTATACCGCGATAAAACCAAGTCGCCCGCTGCTCGGCAGAACCATGGGTAAACGAGTCAGGGGTGACATAGCCTCTAGATTGCATTTGCAGGCGGTCGTCACCAATTTGGCTGGCAGCATTGAGAGCTTCTTCAATATCCCCTTCCTCAAGAATGTCCCGGGCGACCTGGGCATTGTGGGCCCAGACTCCGGCCAAGCAATCCGCCTGTAATTCTAATCTCACCGAAAGGTCGTTAGCCTGAGCCCGACTGGCCCTTTGCTGAAGGCGATGAACTTGGTCAGAAATGCCCAGTTGGTTTTGCACATGGTGGCCAATTTCGTGGGCGATCACGTAGGCCTGGGCAAAATCTCCAGGGGCCTGGTGACGGTACTTCAAATCCTGGAAGAAGCTCATATCCAGGTAAACCTTTTGGTCCGCCGGGCAGTAAAAGGGCCCCATGGCAGCCTGCCCCAGACCACAGGCACTCTGGGTCGCACCGGAGTAAAGCACCAAATTGGGTTCCCGATAGGCGGCGCCCAATTCCGATTGAAAAATGCTTTTCCAGGTGTCTTCCGTATCCGCTAGCACTGCGGAGACAAAGTCTGCAGTGGTATCGGCTTCGACCTGAGACATGGATGGACCGCTATTGTAAGGACTAACCGCCACCCCAGGTTGTAGCACCACGCTCGGGTCACCCCCCAGAAAAGCGACCAGCAGGGCCATAATCAGTGCCCCAATCCCACCTACGGCCATACCGCCGCCCGGCCTACCCATGCCCCGGCGGTCTTCCACGTTGATACTCCGACGACCGGATTGCCATTTCATGGGAATTTCTCTCTATCGATAAGGATCTCAGGTAGGGCGAACTTAAGCGGTTCCTGTCCCGCAGCATGGGCGGCCGTCGCGGAGCAAAGGATAGCGCTCAGAACCTGATGCCCAGGAGTACCGCTCAGGGGCCAAGGCACTCAGTCAAGGGACTCACCTAGGGCCTGCCAACCGCTTTTGCTGTCTGGGCCGCAACCTGGGTCCAGTTCTGTGAGTAATGTACAGCGAATCCTGATGGGGCTCAACCCAAGGTTGATGGAACTCGGATCTAGACCCCTGCAAACAAAAACCAGCCCTCCTTCGAGGGCTGGGAAAAGGTTGGTCGTTCCATCTATGGTCGTTACTCTTTTTTACCGCCTAAAGATAAGAATCCCGTAAGGCTGCGGTATGAAATGAAAGCCTACTGCGCAAATCCGGCTTTCTGGGCCGTCAAGGCCTTGAATCGAGGGGCAGAGTATGCAATTTCTTATAGAATTCTTATCGTTTTCCCTTACCGTTAATCTGGTATTAATAGATTGATTTCAATCTGCATCAAGAAATACCAATTCGGTAAATGTTCCATTAATCTTTGAGGAGCGGTTACGATGCCTCTGACAAAGCGTTGTGCAGCGGAATTTTTAGGAACTCTGTGGCTGGTGTTAGGTGGTTGTGGCAGTGCGGTGCTGGCCGGCATATTTTTAGACGGTACCAATACCTTTAACCTGGGGATTGGCTTCCTAGGAGTGTCTCTGGCCTTCGGTCTGACCCTGCTCACCATGGCCTATGCCATTGGTCATATTTCGGGTTGTCATATTAACCCAGCGGTCTCCTTTGGGCTTTGGGCCGCCGGTCGTTTCCCTGGGAATGAATTGCTGCCCTATATTGTGGCTCAGGTGTTGGGGGCGATTGCCGCCGCTGGCATCATTTATTTGATTGCCATTGGGCAACCGGGCTTTTTCATCGACCCGAATGAGTCGAATCCCTTGGCCACCAACGGTTTTGGGGTTCATTCGCCCGGTGGTTTTGGTTTACTCGCCTGCTTCATCTGCGAAGTGGTGATGACCTTCTTCTTTTTGATGATTATCTTGGGGGCCACGGACCATCGGGCTCCGGCTGGTTTGGCACCGGTGGCCATCGGCATGGCCCTCACCCTGATTCACCTAATCAGCATTCCGGTAACCAATACCTCCGTTAATCCAGCTCGTAGTACAGGGCCCGCCCTGTTTGTAGGGGGGCCTTTAGTAGGCCAGTTGTGGCTGTTTTGGGTGGCGCCTATTCTGGGGGCCTTACTAGCAGGCTGGGTCTATTACACCTACTTTGCTTCGGAGAGCGAGAAGGCCAAGCGAGTCGCCTAGGTGGAGCACAGACAATCGGGTGAAACGGTTGTCTGAACTAGATTTTGGGCAGGGGTGCCGGTAACCCCTGTTTTTTTTACTCTGAAACCCAGAGGGCTTTATAGTCATAGTCACTGTTGTCCAGGGATAATGCCTAACGTTGAGTGCTGTCATCAACCGATTCAACCGATTCAACCCAGGGCGGCCCGGGCGCCCTGCCCCAAGCTCCAAACTCTGGCGACTGGGACTGGCGCTGTTGGCCATTGCCCTGCTGCCCTTGACGCCCTTAGCGGGCCGGGCCGGGGTGGAACCTTTGCCTCTACCTCGCGCTTCTACGGCGAATCTATCGCGCTACCCCAACCTGAAACCCTATGACTTGGGTACTCTCTCCTTCACCCAGCCCGGGGTGGCTGCACCGTGGCAGACCATGCCGTTGCCCCTAACGGGGGTGATTGGCCTGCCCCATGGGGCAGGCCCCTGGCCCTGGGTCGTAATCTGGCATGGTCGCCATGGCGGCTGTCATTTTGCCCCCGAGGGGAAGAGTCAGTGGCCCTGCCCGGCGGGGGAGGAAACTCGCTATGACCAAGGCTTTGCCTACCTGGCCCAGGCCCTCACGGAGGCGGGCTACGGGGTGTTAATTCCCAACTTAAATGGGGCCTTTTCCGACACCTATGGGGCTACACCGCAAACCCGCAGCCTCCTGGCGGATCAGCGCAGCCAGGCCCTGGTGGATGCCCATCTCAGTCAGTTAGCGATCGCGAATCAGGGCCAATCTACGGGGTTTGGCCTGTCCCTCAATGGCCTAGTCGATTGGTCAAGGCTAGCGATGGTAGGCCACTCCATGGGCGGGGGGGCGGCAGCCCTGAATGCTTTCCATCGCCAAGGGCGTAGCTCAGCGGCCGAGATACAAGCCGGCCTGGGGCCCGTTGCGGCGCTGGTACTGGTCAGCCCCACCCGCAGTTATCCCATTCAACAGGGGGCAGAGGTCTATCAACTGGCGGATAGCCCCACGGCGGTGCTGTTAGGGGGGTGCGATCGCGACATTGTAGATCTCAGCAGTTTTTACTATTTTGAAACCG
>DVEE01000204.1 GCA_015295885.1 Leptolyngbyaceae cyanobacterium M65_K2018_010 | reverse complement strand
CCGCTGCCATTTGGGCACAGTAGAGCTGAGCCCGATCGGTGGTGATCGAGGCGGCATCCTCACAATCAGCACTGGGAGGGAGGTTAATCAGCCATATAAAAGCCCCCAGGGCGGCTACGCTGGTAGCGCAGCAACTCAACAGGGCAATCATTAGCCATCGCCAGGACTGACCACCCTGAGCCGATTGAGGGGCATGTTGAATCACCTCCGGCAAGGCCAAATAGACTTCCGCCTCTGACCGCACCAGGGCCAAGCCCTCAAGTCCGCTGTGGGCTTGGGGGACTGCGGTCTGGGGTTGGGGCATCGATCGTTGCCGCTGGTTAAACATCACCACCGCTCACTCCTGGACTCACTACCTGCTTCAACTTTAGCGACAATTGAGAACGGACAGAAGGGGCGCGTAGGAATTCTTAGTGCCTGAAAAAAAATAGTCGCAGACGCGGAGTCCACGACTACCAGCTTGCCTTTAGAGAAGGAGGCTAACCTACTCTGCCGTAGCCAGTTCTGTGCTGCCTCGCCGCTGACGATTGGTCAGGGTATTGAAGAGCATCTGGCCAATGGCTTTGATCAGATTTCCTTCCAACTCTTTGAACATTTCCATGTTGAGGCCAAAGGCGTGGTTCGCCTCTTCTACAATGCGGGCGATGGTGGCCTCATCGGCAGGGGCCGCATCGAGGGCCTGACGGTACTTGGCCTTAAAGGCCTTTTCATCGGGAATGTCAGGAAACTCGTAGAACGCTGTGCCTTCCCCATCGGCTAGATTCATCGCTCGCTGGGCAATCCCCTTAAGAATTTGCCCCCCAGACAGATCTCCGATGTAGCGGGTATAGGAATGGCTAACCAGCAGTTCCGGGGCGGTGTTCGCCACTTCCCGAATGCGGTCTACGTAGGCTTGGCCACCCGGGGTCATGGCAACCTGATCGCGCCAATTGGGCCCGTAGTAGTAGGCCAAATCGGCCTCCAGGGAGGCTTTGCGATGTAGTTCAGGAAAGTAAATGTGCGAAACGATCGGGTGATTCCTGTGGCGCTCTAACTCTTCTTCCATGGCCGCGTAGGCAAAGTAAAAGTTAGCCACTAGCTTGCGGTAGGATTGCTTTTCCACCACTCCGCGCAAAAAGCAGCGCACAAAGCCCATGTTTTCGGCCATGGTGTGCGCCTTTTTAGTGCCTTCGCGCAGCTCGGTTGATAGATTGCTCATGCTAAACGTCTCGCTCTATGTCTAGATAAAACCAATGGAAGGAGGAAGGGTAAGAGGGTTAAAGCCCCAATTGTTAAAACACTGTAATTGTTAACTTAGACTGATTTGAGAACCCTTTCTATTACAAATTCTTACAGCCGGGATCTTCACCCCGGCCCCGCTCAGCCCCCATGCTCAGGCCCCAGAGCTTCGCTGCTATGGTTTTAGCCGATTCCCTACCCCCGCCAATCCTATGGTTAATTGGCGGCACCGGTGAGGCGATTGTCCTAGCCCAGCGGTTATCGGCCGGGGGGATCCCTTGCCTGGTGACCGTAACCACCGAGGCGGCCCGGCACAGGTATGAGCCGAATAGCCACCTTTGGGTCAGGGTGGGACCTCTAGAGCCGAGGCACCTAGTCACTTTCATTCAAACCCAAGGGATTGGGGCCATTGTAGATGCCTCCCATCCCTTTGCGGCAGACATTTCCCGGGCGGCGATCGCGGCGGCCACCGCCCTAGGGCTTCCCTACTGGCGCTACGAACGTCCGCCAGCTACGACAGCCCAGGGGAGCACCGACCTGGTTAAGCGTTACCCCAGTTTAGAAGCGATGCTTGAGCAGGGTATTTTAGACCGCCAGCGGGTGTTACTCACCCTTGGTTATCGTTGGCTTGAGGCCTTTCGGCCCTGGCAGCAGCGGGCCACCCTATTTGCCCGCATTCTCCCTTCCCCTGTGGCCCTGGCCGCCGCCCTGGGGGCCGGGTTTACCAGCGATCGTTTATGGGCCATCCGGCCGCCCGTGAGTGCTGCCCTGGAGGCTGCCCTCTGGGACCAGTGGCAGATTACCACCGTGGTGTGTAAAGCCTCGGGAGAGGCAGGAGGAGAGGCCACGAAACAGGTCGTAGCCGAGCAGTTGGGGGTTCGTCTGGTGATTATTGAACGACCCTTGATCCCTTACCCCGCGGTGAGCCACCGTCTGGACCATACCCTGGCCTTTTGCCAACAATGGTGGCAATCCCAAAGTAGTTCAGCGAATTTCTAATTCATCCGTTAGAATGTCCGCAAGTTTTTGTAAAGGGTGTCCCTAGCCCCTAGTTTGCCCCCAGTTTGCTGAGGCCCATGGGGGATTGGGACAAGGGGTCAAAGCGGGGGGACTAGCGAAAAAATCCAAGTGGCGGAAATGGATTTCTAGGCTACTATGGGCTATCGCTTAGCCCCCTACTCAAGGGATGGACAGCATCTACAGGTAAGCCATGGGTTTCTTCGAACCCCATTTAGGGATAGATAAACGTTGTGGCTTTTAATGCTCTGCCCTGGCAGGGTGTGTTGGTTGGTACATCGGTCGGTTGCGATTAGGTCGTTCATGACATCTGTTCCCATGTCACCGGGGTCTTCACTGCCCTTTGAAAACGCTGGCATTACCGGTTTGCCGGATACGCCCCCTGTGTATGCCCTGAAGGAACTGGTGGCGCGTTTGCAGCGCGAGCAGTTTAAAATTCAGGACTTACTCAGTTCTTTGGGGTTTGCTCTGCGCAGCCTGAACAATCTGAGCCAGTTTCTGGAACTGATTCCCATGATTGCCAGTCGCGTCACCGATGCTACGGGAGGAGCTTTGGTGCTGTTTCGGCCCGATGGCCAGGTGCGCCTGGAACAAATCCACTGTGCCAGCGAAGATCAGTGCCTGGACGTGAAATCGGCCTTGGAGGCCGCCACCCGCCAGGTCACCGCCAGTTTTCAACCGGTGCCTGAAAGCAGCATCCTTTCCATGGCTCGTAATGCCATGCTGTCCTTAGATCGCCAGGTCAATCGCTACCTGGGGGATGACTTTCAACTGTTTGGCACCGCCATTATTGTGCAAAATGTAGAGCGCGGGCGACTCTACGTGTTTAGCCGAGATCCCGACTACGCCTGGACTGAAACCCGGCAAAAGTTGGTGCGGTTGGTGGCGGATCAGACCTCAGTCGCCATTGAAAACAATGAACTCACCGTGGCCCTACGCAAGAAGGAACGGTTGGATCGGGAATTGGAAATTGGGGCTGAAATTCAATTGCAGCTTTTACCCCGACAGTGCCCCACCATTGAGGGGATGGATTTGGCGGCTCGATGCTTGACGGCCCAACGGGTGGGGGGAGACTATTACGACTTTATCCCAACCACCTACGATCAGCTCCGCCATCCAGGCTCTACCCAGTCCGCAGGGGCGCCTTGGAGTTTTGCTATTGGTGACGTGATGGGCAAGGGGGTGCCCGCCGGCTTAATCATGACCATGATGCGGGGCATGCTGCGAGCCGAGGTCTTAAATGGCCATTCTCCGGCTCAGATTTTGCAGGATCTGAATTTTGTGATGCACAGCGATCTGGAAAATTCCAATCGCTTCGTGACTTTGTTCTATGCCGAGTACAACCCCAAAACTCGGGTGTTGGCCTACGGCAATGCCGCCCACAATCCCCCCTTTCTCTGGCAGGCCTCCACCAACACGATGACCCGGTTAGATACCGCCGGCATGCTCCTAGGGCTGGATATGGCCACCCAGTACTGCGAGGCAAAGGTTCAGCTGGAACAGGGGGATACGGTCGTGTTTTATACTGACGGCTTCACGGAGGCTGCGAACGCTCGCGGCGAGCGCTTTGAAGAGGAAAATCTGGAGCGAGCTCTGCAGTGGGCCTGTCGCAATTGCAATTCCGCCGAGGAAATTTTGGATTACACCTTCGATTTGCTTAACCGATTTATCGGCCGCGATCGCAGCAATGAGGATGATATGACCCTGGTGGTGATGCGGGTCAAACCGGAAGTGCAGCTCAATTTGTTTGCGAGCTAGGCCAGGGCGAACGGGTAGGGTGGTTAGGATGGCTAGGGCCTCTGGTTGGATTTTTGCCCTTGGTCTCAGCCTGACTATGGCTAAGGGGCTCGGGGGGTGCGGGGCCATCGGTGCAGGCCAGGGAACGCCCGATCTAGAAGCCAGGCCTGCTGACCAGGTTCTCCCAGCCCAACCGCCCACCTACGAAAGGGTCACGTTACCCAGGGCGATCGTCCATGTGGTCACCATTCCTGACCCGGTCCATTATCCCCTTCAGGTGGCCGTATCCCCTGACTTAGCCCCAGTGGACCAACTGGCCGCCCAGGTCTGCCCAGGGGAAGGATGTGTGATAGCTGCGATGAATGCGGGCTTCTTTGATCCCGTCAATGGCCTCACCACCGCCTACGTGGTGAAAGATGGAGTTGTCGTCGCTGACCCCACCCACAATCCCCGCTTAATGGACAATCCCAATCTGACGGCCTACCTGGAGCAAATTCTGAATCGCTCGGAATTTCGACGCTACGACTGTGGTGGCAGCCCCCAATACGCTATCACCGCCCATCGGCAGCCCCCCCCGGCAGGCTGTCGGTTGGTGGATGCCGTGGGGGCGGGCCCCCAACTGTTACCCCTAGATACCTCCGTGGCCGAGGGCTTCATTGACCGCACCACCACCCCG
>DVEE01000458.1 GCA_015295885.1 Leptolyngbyaceae cyanobacterium M65_K2018_010 | reverse complement strand
CCGATCGCGTAGAACTCACTAACCTGACCGGAGCAATGGCGGTGTTCTCCCTGATTGGGCCGGAGAGCCCCTCCCTACTCCAGAAGCTGGGAATGAATTTACCCCCCGATCTGCCCCCTGGCCACCATCGGCCCGTTGACCTGGCAGCGGGGACGGTGCGGGTGGCCGCCGGGAGTGGTCTGGCTTTACCGGGTTATACCCTGCTCATACCGGCGGCTGATGCCGCGGCCCTCTGGCAACAACTCACCGCTGCGGGGGCGCTCCCCACTGGAACGGCCCTCTGGCAACAGTTGCGGGTCTGTCAGGGGCGGCCAGCGCCGGGAGCCGAACTCACCGAAGCGGTTAATCCCCTAGAGGCTGGGCTGTGGCAAGCGATTTCCTTTGATAAGGGGTGCTATATCGGTCAGGAAACCATTGCTCGCCTTAACACCTACCAGGGGGTTAAGCAACAGTTGTGGGGGTTGCAACTCAGCCAAATGGTGCCGTCGGGGGAATCCATCTGGGTCGGCGAGGAGAAGGTTGGTCAACTCACCAGTGTGGTCGATACACCAGGGGGGGTACGCGGCTTGGGCTATATTCGGACCAAAGCGGGCGGGGCGGGTTTGACGGTCACCGTCGGTGAGGCCCAGGGGCAGGTGGTGGAGGTGCCCTACTTGAGCCGCGGTTATTTGACCCCGACCTAGACGGGCGCTGGGCTGGACCGAATCACGGCGGCCGCTTCAAGGTGATTTCTGGGTGATGACATCCCCCTGTAAGCTGGGCGAAGGGCTTTGCCCGTGCCTGTTAAGGCAATCTTCCAATGGGCACACAAGTTTGCTGCGCAGGGGGAAATCTTTCCTGGAAACCACTTAACGGCCCGACAGTTCGGATTCAATCTGACGGCGACTGCCAAAGAGATGGGCATAGACGTAGGACAACTCACAGCCAAAGAAAAAGATCTGGCAGGCTAAAAATATCCACAGCATCAATATCATGACGCTGCCAATTACTCCATAGGAGAGAAATCGGCTGCCAATGGAAATCACGCTATTGCTGACCAATTGTTGCAGGATGATCAGGGCCGCTGCGGTAATCAAGGCGGCTAGCCAAACATCGTTCCAACTCAGGTCAAGGTTAGGGAGAATCTTGAACAGAATGCAAATCGCAAGGGCTAGAACCAATAGGGATGAACTCACCTGCAGCGCCCGGGTCAGTTGCAGCTCATCCAGCTGAATCAGGGGCAATCGGTCTTGAAAATTGACGATTAATTCCAAGATGATTCTCACGCCAATATTGACCACCATAGAAACTAGCAGCAAGAGGGCGGTAGCAAAGACTAAAAGGAACCCCGATAGTTTATTGGTCACAAAGAAAAGCACCATCTCAGGTACTGAGCCGGCCTGGGTGACCCGACTGGGCGATTGCCAAATTTGATTGACGAACCGTTTGAGAATAACGAAGATAGTGCTAGCCATGAATACCAGCAATACCGTTCCCACAATGCCTGCGCCTACACTATTTTGATTGAGGGAGATGAGGGTCTCTTTGACCAGGGCGTGAGCTTCTGTCGGCAGGAATCGTTCAATTATGAACTCTAGGGACTGAAAGGCTTCGGAGTTAGGCCCAATCAAAGCCCCTAAAATGCTGGTGATAACCAGTAGCAGGGGAAATAGGGAAAACAGGGCGTAGTAGGACAGCGCCGCTGCCATGCCCGGCACATTATCCCGATCCCATTTCAGCCCCGTTTGAACCAGCAGTTGGACGGGTCTTGAGGGTAAAACGCGGGACCGCAGGTAAGGCATCAGCCTTCTGTGAAGGTAGCGCATCATGGCGATAGGTCTGGATTTATAATGTTTTCTTGGCCCAGAGCCAAAAAGCCGAGGTTGGTCTATTTATTCGCTTGGATAGCATCCAACAGGTCTTTCATGGTGCCCTCTAGACTGCCCCCTTGAATATCAACCCGGTAGCGGAAGGGGGAGAGAAAGCCTTGAATTTGTTTGGCCTGGCAGGCTAGATGAAATTGACTGAGGGCAACGTGGGCATCGGCATCGAGGGTTTGGAGATAGTCGCTGAAGCCCAAAAAGGCCAGTCGGTAGAGTAACTCTTGGCTAAACTGCCCCTGAAAGTAGCCCCCATGGACATCACGCTTGCCAGTGGCATAGTCGAGGGTGAGTAAAAAGTAATCCCACGGTTTGAGCACGGCATGCCCTTTTGCCCGGCTAAGCAGCCCGATGGGCTCGGCGGAGCAGGTATTATCGGCGGGGTCATACTTGATGTCGAAATAGTCGGTGCAGTCAAAGTAGGTGAACAGATCGGCCACGGTGGCGCGAGTGATATCCCCTTCGGTTTGGTCTTGAAACAGGTCGGCCAGGGTGACTACTCCCCGGGGCTGGAATCGCTCAGCCGTCAAAAACAGGTTTTCTAAAACATTGACCTGAGACTGGGCAATGGCTTCCCCGATCGGCAGGGACACGGGAAAATCCTTATCCAGGGCGGCTAGGTTAATGAGGCCATAGTCCTCGGTGTTGCCCAGTTTATTTTCGATCGCCACATTACCCAGGCGATAGCCTCGCACCTGGGTGCGGCTAGGAAAGGTAATGTAGTTGGCGGCGGTGGAGGCAATGCGCAGGGCAATATCCCCCTCGCTGCAAAACAGGTAGGATTCAGAAAACCGCCGCAACGAAGCCGCCAGGAAATTGGCGCGGTTGGTGATGATCGTTAACACCGTAATGTCGGGGGAAGCGAGAATCATCCGCTCTAGCCGAAAGACATCGCCAATATCCCCATCGGGGTGGTCTTCTAGGGAGTTGGTATCAAACACATCGGAAAGAATGCGGATGACATTGGTGACCACAAAGCCGCCCATGCTGTGGCCAATGAAGCTAAGTTTGACTTTATTCTGCGATCGCCGTTGCCAGTAGGTCTTGGCTTGAGCCATGGCTTGCAAATGCTCGGTCTTGGTTGCCGCCCGGGGAAACATTTCCTGGGCGGTGCGCTGCAAAATGGCGCCATCAATTTGGCGAAGGAGTTCGACCAGATCTAGGACCCCGAAGTTGTTGGCCCGGTAGTTGTCGCGAAAATAGACCACCAACCGCAGTACCACCAAAGCCAGCATCATGGTGCCCAGGACAAAGAAGGCCACCAAGACCAGGCTAATCAAAAAGCCCCAGATCGTTTCGCCAAAGGCAATCAGGTTCAAGATTAAGAGGGCTAGGGCGCATACACCACCGGTCAGCAGCAAATCCCGGGGCAAGGGGGGTAGGGCCGCCAGGGCCTCCCAAAACTTACCCAGGTCAACCCCTTCGGAGGGCCAGCGATAGCCAATGAACACCGCATTGCCAGAGGAACTAATGGCCGGATCGTGGCGATTGACGTACTTAAAGATATTTTTGTACCAGGCTTCTACCCCGCTGCGGCTGGTGTTGTAACCATGGACGGTGATCACCAGTTTGGCGGTGCCATCGGCGGAGGTGGTCATCATCCGGTATAGATGCTCAGCGATCTCATCGATGCCCTGTTGAGCTTGTTGATGGGCGGCTGGGCTAGATTCTTGGGCATCTTCCACATTGGGCGGGGCGCTGCTCATGACAAAGTAGCCGGGAATACGGCCCTCCACCCCAACTGGGGAACCGATGGGCACCAGTTGGACCTGGCTTTCATGCTCAAAGACCAATTTGTCGATGGTGAAGGGAAATTGCTTCATAGGGAAAACTCGCGGAACTGCGATCGCAGGCCAGCCACCCAACCTGTATCCCCAGGGTAGCTGACCTGTCCTGGCGCGGCGGGATAGATTTACGAAAAGTAGACTCTGGCCAAGGCAGCCCAAGGGCCTCGGGAAGGGTGCTGGATCAGCCCCTCGTGAGCACCGGTACGGCCTGCAGCAGGGTTTGGGTATAGGGATGCTGGGGGGCGGTGAATAGGGTTTGGGTGGGGGCCAGCTCCACCAATTGGCCGGCTTGCATGACAGCGATGCGATCGCACATAAACCGGGCCACCCAAAGGTCGTGGGTAATAAAGAGATAGGTGAGGTTAAAGTCTCGTTTGAGGGCCAGCATCAGGTCGAGCACCTGGGTTTGCACCGTGGCATCAAGCATGCTGACCGGCTCATCGCAGATCACCAACTTGGGCTTGGTAATCAGGGCACGGGCTATGGCCACCCGTTGCTGCTGGCCGCCGGAAAGATCACCAGGGAAACGGTGAAAGAACTCCTCCGTGGGGGTGAGGCTGACATGGGCCAGCATATCGTGGGCTTGCTGTTCAGCCTCGGCCCGACTAGCTAAACCGTGGATAATCAGCGGATCGGCAATACTTTGGCCCACGGTCATGGTCGGGTTGAGGCAAGCATGGGGGTCTTGAAACACCATTTGCAGGTGTCGTCGTTGCGGCCGCAGGGCCTGGGGTGAAAGGGTGGTCAGGTCAGTGCCACAGAATTCCACCCGGCCTGAGGTCGGTTTAATCAGCTGCAGAATGGTGCGCGACAGGGTACTTTTGCCGCAGCCCGACTCCCCGACCAAACCCACCACTTCGCCGGGGTAAATGTCCAAGGAGACGCCATCAACCGCCTTAATCACCTTCGGCCGCTGGCCACCCAAGAGGCGGGCTAGGGGATTGGCCTCCAGGGTGTAGTACTGCTTTACATCTACCAACCGCAGCAGCGGTTCCTGGGTCCTAGCCCGGTAGGCGAGTCCCTCGGCCTGCTGAAGTTGCCGGG
>DVEE01000395.1 GCA_015295885.1 Leptolyngbyaceae cyanobacterium M65_K2018_010 | reverse complement strand
TTCGGCGTGCTTGAGCAACATGCGGTACTCGCCGTGGGTGGGCACAAAAAATTTCGGACGGGTCAGGGCCAGCATCAGCTTTTGGTCTTCCTGGGAGCCATGGCCAGAAACATGGATGCCCTTCTCCTTACCGTAGACCACCCTGGCACCCCGCATCATCAGCTTGTCGATGGTATTTACTACGGCAATAGTATTGCCGGGAATGGGGTTGGCAGAAAAGACTACGGTATCTCCGGCTTTAATTCTGATTTGCCGGTGGGAGTCGTCGGCAATACGGGTCAGGGCAGCCATGGGTTCTCCCTGGGAACCGGTAGTGAGAATTAGGACATTATCGTCGGCGGTTTGAGCCAGGGCTCTGAGGGGTTGAAAGAGACTTTCCGGACACTTGATGTAGCCCAAATCCCGGGCATGGGCTATGACGTTCAGCATCGAGCGACCCACCACAAACACCTTGCGGTTATGCTTTTGGGCCAGTTCCAGAATCATGTTGACCCGATGCACCGAGGAGGAAAAGGTGGTAACAATCAGGCGGCCTTGGGCCTGGGCAAACTCGCGATCTAGATTGGGATAAACAGACCGCTCCGAAGGGGTGTGCCCCGGTAGTTCCGCATTGGTGGAGTCACTGATCAAGCACAGGACACCGCGTTCACCCACCTCAGCCAGTTTTTGGATGTCAAAGGCTTCGCCGTCTACGGGAGTGAAATCAAACTTAAAGTCTCCGGTGTGGACCACGACCCCAACGGGGGTGTGAATAATCACGGAGCAGCTGTCGGCAATGGAGTGGGTATTGCGAACATACTCTACCAGGAAGGAATTCCCCAGCCGCACCGTTTCGCGAGGGCGGACCCGGCGCAGTTCCGTGCGGTCGGCCACCCCAGCTTCCTCCAGCTTGTCCTCTAGCAGGGCCATGGCGAGGCGAGGGCCATAGATAACTGGAATATCAAATTGCTTGAGATGAAACGCAATGCCCCCAATGTGATCTTCGTGACCATGGGTGACAATCATGCCTTTGATTTTGTCGCGGTTTTCCCGTAGATAGGTGACATCGGGCAGCACAATGTTCACCCCGTGCATGCCATCGGTGGGGAAGGCCAACCCGGCATCCAGCAACATGATCTCATCGTTGATTTCGAACACACAGGTGTTTTTACCAATTTCATGCAAGCCCCCCAAGGGAATGATCTTGAGGGCCGAATTGGAATGGGTTGCAGTCATAAACAGGGGTCTCGTTAGTTAAAAAACAGTAAAAACAGTAAACGTCTCTATTCAGAGCGTGCAGCGGGGCTGCCTTAAGCTGAGTAGCGTTGGCCGGTCTCAGGGGCTGCGAGCAACTTCCGGGCGGGCTGAGCGCTTTTACCTGGTTGAGTTATGGTGCTTGAGGGTGGAATTGTCAAAGGGGGTGGTTACAGGCAGCCGTTGATGCAGGCAATAGGGCATAGAGTCAAGGGTAAAGGGAACAGAGCGGAGTCTAGAGCTAGTAATGGGTCAATCGATCGGTCAAATACTATTGAGGAATCAAGGGAAACCATGGAAGAGTCAAGGGCGGTTGGCGTTCTCCTGGCCGCGGAGCAGGTGGGAGTGAGGTGGGAGGTTAGCCCTGGGCGATCGCTCCGGCACCCAGATCAGAAACCTGGTGTAAGACCTCTGCGAGGGTAGCCTTAACCGCGTCATCGGGTTGACAGAGGGGTAAACGCACCGCCCCCACCTGCCACCCTTGCAGGCCCAGGGCTACCTTAACCGGCACCGGATTGGTGGTTATAAATAGGGCTTTGAACAGGGGCAGCAGGTGTAAGTGGATCTGGGTTGCCAGCTGAGCCTGCCCTGTTTCGTAGGCCTGGATCATGCGTTGAATGGCCTCGCCCACCAAATGACTCGCCACACTCACTACGCCACACCCGCCTACGGCCAGAATAGGCAGCGTGAGGGAATCATCTCCGGAGTAAATCAAAAACTCGGAAGGGGTGTGGTAACGAATTTGGCTAACCTGGTCTAAACTGCCGCTAGCTTCCTTAATAGCCACTATATTCGAAATCTGAGCCAGGCGGGATATGGTCTCCACCGCTAAATTGCAGCCAGTGCGGCCGGGTATGTTATACAGCATTAATGGTAGGTCGGGCACGGCCTGGGCAATCTGGCTAAAGTGCTGATAAAGACCTTCCTGGGGCGGCTTATTGTAGTAAGGAACAACCTGCAAGGCCCCATCTAGACCCAGGTGACTGGCCTTACGAGTCGCCTCAATAGCCTCCTGGGTCGAATTAGAGCCGGTCCCAGCAATGACCTGAGCTCGGCCAGCGACGGCCTGTTTAACGGTCTTGAACAGCTGGTACTCCTCATCCCAGGTAAGGGTAGGAGATTCGCCCGTGGTGCCGCACACAACCAGACCATCGCTACCCTGGTTCACCAGGTGATCGGCCAGACGCTCAGCTACCTCGTAATCGACAGCGCCATCCTGGGAGAATGGCGTCACCATTGCTGTAAGCACTCTGCCGAAATGTACCACTCGATTCTAATGTCCTCTACCCTGTGGGCCCAGACGGTTGGGCCAGACCAACTTACCTGAACAAACTATCTCTCAAAAATTATACAACTACAACCTTGCCCAGAACCTGCCTAAGCGGTGGCTTAAACCGCCACAGGGGTTGGAATGGTGAGCAATTCCGCGATTTGAACCGCGTTGAGGGCCGCCCCCTTACGAATCTGATCGCCACTCAACCACAGTTCAAGGGCATTGGGGTTGGAAATATCCTGGCGGATTCGACCTACCAGCACCTCGTCCTGACCGCTGGCTTCCATAGGCATGGGGAAATAATTACGTCCCCAATCTTCCACCACTTTGATTCCTGGGGCTTCGATCAGGCGTTGCTTGGCTTCACTCACCGCAAAAGGCCGATCAAACTCTACATTAATGGCCTCGGAATGGGCTCGCAATACAGGAACCCGTACGCAGGTTGCGGAAATCCGGAGCCCGGGGGCGGAAAAGATTTTGCGGGTTTCGTTGACCATTTTCATTTCCTCCTGACAGTACCCCAGTTCGTTGAGCTCGGAGTTATGGGGGAAAAGATTAAACGCCAGGGGAAAGGCCTCGGCGACTGGGTCTTCGCCAGCAAGAATCGCCCGAGCCTGCTGTTTCACTTCTTCCATGGCGCGGGCACCGGCCCCACTGGCAGATTGGTAGGTGGCCACCACCAAACGCTGAACAGGCTGCACCTGGTGTAAGGGCCATATCGCTAATGCCATCAAGATGGTGGTGCAATTGGGGTTGGCGATGAGGCCCTGATGGGCTTGGGCCGCTTCCGGATTCACCTCCGGCACAATTAGGGGGACATTCGGATCCATGCGAAAGGCGCTGGAATTATCAATGGCAATTGCCCCGGCGGCAACTGCCTTGGGTAGCCATTGCTGAGATACCGACCCGCCGGCCGAGGCGAGTACCAAATCAATTCCTCTAAAGGCCGTGTCGTTAAGGGCTTCCACCCCTAGGGTTTCGCCGCCAAAGGTAAGGTGGGTCCCCGCCGACCGGGGAGACGCCAGCAATTTGAGGGTTTTGACCGGGAAGCGGCGCTCCTCTAGCAAGGCGAGGATCTCTGCTCCAACCGCGCCAGTGGCGCCCAAAACCGCTACATTCAAACCGTTCGTCACAGTCTTACCTCAATCACCGACGATCGCCTATCCGCTGATGTTAGCACCTGTGCTCGGTGCGCCACCGCTTTTGAAGCGTTGCTTAACGCTATCTTGGGAGGGGTTATTTAGGCTATGCTTACTAATTGCGTTAAAAATTTTCAGTCGTTTACAGTCCCCCAGGGGCTGACCTTGCTGAACTCACCTCCAGAGGTGAAAAGCCCAGTTCTAAAAGGTTTCGGGAGTGCGTTGCCCCAGTGCAGGCCAAACTTATCTGGTCTGGCCCCGCCCTCCCCGATTCCGAGAGCATGCACCGTAGCCGTCTAGTTCACTAAAGACTCCATGAAAGTTACCCAGGAAGTATTGCCCGATAGCCAGGTAGGTCTAGAAATTGAGATTCCCCCTGAAATGTCTCAAAAAACCTACGATCAGGTGTTGAATAAGCTGATGCGCACGGTCAACATTCCAGGTTTTCGCAAGGGTAAGGTACCCCGGCAGATCTTCATCCAGCGGGTGGGCATGCCTCAGTTCAAGGCAGCGGTGCTGGAGGAACTGGTTCAGTCCGCGGTAGACCAGGCCATTTAACAAGAGTCTATTGAGGCGATTGGCAACTACCAGCTGAAATCCTCCTTCGAGGACTTGATCAGTCAGTATGAGCCTGGCCAACCTCTAACCATCGCCGCCGCCGTGGATGTGCCGCCCCGGGTAACGCTGAAACAGTACAAGGGGCTGTCGGTTAAGGCCGAACAGGTGCTGCCAGATCCGGAACGGGTAGAGCAGACCCTCAACCAGTACCAAAACAACATGGCTACTCTGGTGCCCATTGAAGATCGCCCCGCCCAAATGGGGGATGTGGTGGTGATTGACTTTGTCGGTAAGGTAAAAACCGAATCCGGTGATTTGGAGAAGTTTGCTGGGGGATCTGCTACCGACTTCCAGGTGGAGTTGACGCCAGGGCGATTTATCCCGGGCTTTGTGGAAGGCATTGTGGGCATGGCCCTGGAAGAGGCTAAGGATCTGGAAATCTCCTTTCCTGGGGATTATTCCCAAACGGATCTGGCCGGGAAACCCGCCGTGTTTTCAATCA
>DVEE01000419.1 GCA_015295885.1 Leptolyngbyaceae cyanobacterium M65_K2018_010 | reverse complement strand
GGTGTAGCGGTCTAAATCCGCTTCGGTGTGAATGGCCCAGTTGCACTCGGCCCAGTAGGCCATGCGATCGGCCATGGCGGCGGTGGCATCCCAAATCCGCGGGGCAATCTCCCCAGGAGCGAGCAAAGCCCATTCCCCAATTCGCAGGGTGACTTCCTCTAGGCGATCGCAGTAGGGGGCTAAGCCCTGGGCAAAGGTAGCTGCGGCAGTGAGTTCCGTACCCGCCTGCAGGTTGAGGCTGAGCCTTCTCAGTAGTTTAGCCTTGAGGCTGACCTCCAGGTGGGGGGCATCTTCAATCTGGTCAATGGCGCGCATACACAGGTAAGCCGCTGCTACTGCTTCCCTTAGGCCCGCGGGCAAATTGCTAATCGGAATATAGAAGGTGCGGCTGGTTTCTTTCAGCAATGCCAGGGCATCCTCAGAAGCAGGGTTCATAGTTTCCTCTCACCACCAGGCTAGATTGCGGCCATTGTACTCGCTGAATACCGTTGAGCATAGATCGACAGCCTGGGGCTCTGCTCAATAAACCGGCCCCGGCCCCCACTCAAGCTCGCCAATTGCCGATATTCAGAGAGTTCAGAGATTAAGAATTTTCTCTGGATTGATCCATAGCTTGCCGTCTTTAGAGATGATAGGGGCTGGTTAAGCGGTCTCAGGGACGGGCAGGCCCAGGGTGTTTCGGCAAATTCACGCTGATCACTGCCACCTAGGAGACACTCCCTATGAAACTGGCCTATTGGATGTACGCTGGTCCGGCCCACATTGGCACCCTGCGCATCGCCAGTTCGTTCAAGAACGTGCATGCCATCATGCACGCCCCCCTGGGGGATGATTACTTCAATGTCATGCGTTCGATGCTGGAACGGGAGCGGGATTTTACCCCCGTAACCGCTAGTATTGTCGATCGCACGGTTTTAGCCCGGGGTTCCCAGGAAAAGGTGGTCGATAACATCGTCCGCAAAGACCAGGAAGAACACCCCGACCTGATTCTGCTGACCCCCACCTGCACCTCCAGCATTTTGCAGGAGGATCTACAGAACTTTGTGCAACGGGCCAGCCTGACGGCCGAGGGCGATGTTTTGCTGGCCGACGTCAACCACTACCGCGTCAATGAACTCCAGGCCGCCGATCGCACCCTTCAGC
>DVEE01000276.1 GCA_015295885.1 Leptolyngbyaceae cyanobacterium M65_K2018_010 | reverse complement strand
TGTATTCCCCGAAGAGGTACTGCCCCGTGGTAATGCTCTCTAGGAATACCTGGGCCTAATCTCGAGGGTCCTAGCCGCAAAAGGCTTTTCTGTTCTGGATGGAGTGCTCCAATGGCTTTGACGCCTTGGCTACAAGGCCTTAGGCCACCAGGCACCCAGTCATGAAAGACTGTAAGACTTGAGGAGAGGTGGACTACACCTCTCTTTTTTTGGGTTCGCTAGAGCGGCAGCAACCGACAGCGCAGCGATGGGGAAGGTGTCCCTGGGAGTTTTATAGAAGCCTTACAATCTGCAATCCGTAAATTTGCAAATCCTTGCAAGTATATTTTGTAACCTAAAGAAGCCCTCGGCCATGCCGGGGTTGGGCAACGGCAACCGCCCCCGAGTGTATGGGGCGATTGAAGAGAATGGAGCGCCTCCACACCTCAGCCTGGGCCCGATCTTGAGTCGAGTTCCTGAAACTTCCCTATGGTTCAACCAACTTCCCTGGAGTGTCTTTGGACTGCTTTTGTAGCCGGAGAACGCAATTTTAGCGGACTCGATCTGACTGGCGCTGACCTCAGCCACTGGCGTTTAGGCCGGATTAACCTGAACGGCGCGATCCTGGTCGGAGCCAACCTGGCCCAGGCAAATTTGAAGCGAGCAACTCTGCGGGCGGCTCAATTGCAAGGGGCCAATCTCAGTCGTGCGGATTTGCGATGGGCGGATCTGCGGGAAGCGGATCTGGAGGGGGCAAAACTGCTCCAGGTTCGTTTGGAAGGGGCCCTATACAACCAGTACACGCGATTTCCCCAGGACTTTTGTCCGCTTCAGGCCGGCCTCTGGCCGTGCCAGTCAGGGGCCCAACTGGCGGCCAAGGATTTACGGGGCCGGGACTTTAGTCAGGCGGATTTAACCGGAGCCGACCTCGGTGGCGCTCTGTTGGTTAACTGTAACCTTACCGGTGCCCGGTTACGCCAGGCGAACCTGCTGAATGCTCTGCTCACTCAGAGCGACCTCCGCCAGGCGAACCTGAGTCGCGCCACCTTGATGCTAGCCGATTTGAGGGAGGCCAGACTCAATGGGGCTAACCTGCGGAAGGCTAATTTAATTGGCGCAAATCTAGAGAACTGTGACCTGACTGGGGCAGATTTAACTGGTGCCCTCTACTCTGACGGTACCCAGTTCCCCAAGGGGTATGTTCTGGATGCTACCCTTTTTCGCCTGGGCCCAGAGGCTGCCTTGGCCGGAGCCGATCTAAGTGGTGCCCGACTGTCGGGCATTGACCTGAAAGGGGCGCAACTGGCCGGGGCTAACCTAAGGCACACGGATCTCTGGGGAGCTTGCCTGGTCAATGCCAACCTGAGCGGCGCTAACTTGATGGGGGCGAATCTGCTGGGGGCTAACCTGGCTGGAGCGCAACTGGATCAAACCAATTTGTTCCAGGCGATCATTGATCTCTCGGCGATGGGTAGGACCGCTCAGCCTCGGTCAGGGCAATCCGCCTAGGGCGGCGCTAAGCCTGGCCAAGCCCATTTAATTTGGGAAATTTTTGGTAGAGCCTGTGCCACAATGGGCTCCGTACCAATCTGCCGATGAAATGAGGTTTTGACCTTTGCTGTCTTCTCCTAGTCAGCGGTTCCTGCAGGGCCGGGGGTTAGGCCACCCCATAGCCCTCTTTTGCCTAGCTACCTTAGCTGGGATCAGCTCTGGGCAAGGGCTGACTTTGGGGTTGGCTCCCGCCTCAGCCCAGGTCACTCCAACGGACTACCCGCCATCGGCAAGACCGGGGCGGCGACCCAGCCACCCTATTGATCTTCCAGGGACGCGGCCAGCCCCAACGGGTCGGCCCGCTAGCGGCTCTGAGAGCACAGCACCCCCTACCCCGCTGGCTGATCCGGCGGAGGCAATCGCCCCAGCTTTGATTGATTTGACCGCTGGCAATCAACCCCTCAATAGGGCCCAAGCCCTGGTCATGCAGCAGGAGTTGAAAAATTTAATCGGGCGTTTTGAAAGTGCTGTCCTTTTAGAACGCTCCCTGGATATGCCCTCTACTCTGGCCCTGACCGTACCGACGGGGCCGTGGATTGCCGCTGGCGAAGCCAAAGTTGCAACCAGCGTGAGCGATGGGGTTTTGCACCCGGCCCTGGCGGAAGCCCAGGCGCTGCTGGAAGATTGGGAAAACCTATGGGCTAGTGGCCAGGACAGGGAACTCAGACGCCGGTGGCTGAAAGTGCGGGACACCCTCTGGCAAAACTTGCCCACCGCTCGCCCCTTTGCCCAAGCGGAAATTCGCGCCGTATGGCTGGACCGCGGCACCATTGTCCAAGCGCAATCGCCGGAAGGGTTAGCCCAGGTCTTTGACCAGTTGGCGGCAGCAGGGATGACCACGGTCTTCTTCGAAACGGTCAATGCAGGGTATCCCATTTATCCCAGCCAGGTGGCGCCGCAACAAAACCCTCTGACTCAACACTGGGATCCCCTGGCAGCGGCGGTTAGCCTGGCCCATGAACGGGGTATGACGCTCCATGCCTGGGTATGGGTATTTGCTACCGGGAACCAACGCCACAATCGCTTGCTTAATCTGCCCCTAGACTATCCCGGACCAGTTTTGGCCCGACATCCGAGCTGGGCCGGGGCCGATAACGCTGGTCGGCCCGTTCCCCTCGGACAGGATAAGCCCTTTTTAGATCCCGCTAACCCGGAAGTGCGCACCTATCTGACCCGGTTGATGACCGAAATTGTTCGTCAATACGATGTGGATGGGGTGCATCTCGACTACATTCGCTATCCGTTTCAAGATCCAGGGGCTAACCGCACCTATGGTTATGGGGAAGTTGCCCGATGGCAGTTTCGGGCTTTGACCGGGGTTGACCCCCTTCACCTCCGCCCTCAGCCCGACCCAACCGGGTCGATCAGCCAACAACGGCAGCAGCAAACCCTGTGGAATCGCTGGACCGAGTTTCGCGTGCAGCAGGTCAACTCCTTTGTGGAAACGGTCGCTAGCACATTGCGGCGGCAGCGTCCCGAACTGGTGCTCTCGGCGGCGGTGTTTGCCCACCCCGAAGCCGAGCGAATCCAGAAAATTCAGCAGGACTGGGAAACCTGGGCCCAAGCCGGCTACTTGGACTGGATTGTGCTGATGAGCTACGCCGAAGACACCAGCCGCTTTGAGCGCTTAGTCCGACCCTGGCTGGTGGATCAGACCTTTGGATCAGCCCTGGTGCTTCCAGGCATTCGGTTATTGCCCCTATCTAACCTGGCAGCCATGGACCAACTGCTGAGTGCCCGCGATTTACCCGCGGCGGGCTATGCCCTGTTTGCCACGGCAGATCTCGGTCATGATCTGGCGACCCTATTACAGCAAACCCAGCGATCGCCCCAACCCACCGCACCTCCCCTACTGGCCATGGCCTTAGATCGATACCAAACCCTGCAACGGGAATGGAACTGGTTGTTAAATCAGCAAAAACTCTGGATGGAGGAAGAGGCGCTTACCCGCTGGATCGCCGCGGCTAACCAACTGGAAACTGACCTGAAAGCCCTGGCGGCTTCCCCCTCCCGTCGGCAGTTAGAAGCCGTGAAAGCGGGCTTAGCCCAGGTGCGCGGTGCCCTTAATCAGCAGATGGTGATCCAAACTACTAACAATAGCTATCGTCTGCAGGTCTGGCAGTACCGGTTGAGGGTGATTGATCAGCTCGTTAATCAGGGGCAAGCGCGATCGCCTCGCACCCGGTAAGCCCCTGTCTCCCAGGCATAGGCAGAATTTTTATTTGACAAAAGCCTCCCAAAGACCCACAATAAAGATCGCTCAATTCGAGGGCCTGTAGTTCAACCGGTTAGAGCACCGCCCTGTCACGGCGGAAGTTGCGGGTTCGAATCCCGTCAGGCCCGTTAGAAAGTCAGCCGTTGCCGCCTTAGCCCATAGGGGACTTCAATCAGTTGTGTCCTAAATTTGTCCTAGGTGGGTCTGCCCGGTCATAGCATTGTTCTTTCAGGGTCGCTAGGGTGGCCATAGAGGGGGCAGTGGCAACAACGACGCCAACACCGCTACCCGTGAGCAGCAATTATAAATTCCAAAATAGTTAGAATGTATTGGCCGTGGTCGCTGGCGCCCTATCATCGAGCACGAAGTCAATCAGAGGCGGCCAGGAGTCAAAGAGGCAGTACTTCGTTAAAGGTCTGAAGGTCTTAAAAGAAACCCTGATGGGTGCCCCGCTGCGGTCAGATCCGTTGGTAGGTGGCATCGATGAGCTGTAAGACGGAATGAAACAAGAAGGCCAGAAGGTTGAGCGTGAGCAGGATCATGGGGAGGTGCTGCTGACCGTGGCCAAAATTATGCTCCAGATGGTAGCCCTTGGTTTTGAGGACATCGTGGTTTTCATTTTCGCTTTTCCACCGGGCCCGCGCCGCCGTGACGATCTCGACTACGGTTGCATCATCGATGGGATGTAAGGTGATAAAGGCATTGTGATAGCGCGGGTGGCCCTCCGCCTCTCGGATCACCGTCATCTCACACCCATTCACCGCCAGGGCGGGTTGCTCCTACCGCAGGGGAATGCCGTTGAATAGCGGTACTGCCAGAGATCGAGATTGACATTCTCGATAAGCAGTGCCTGAACCGGCGCATTTCCACTGAAGCCGAATTAGTGAGAGAGGTTCGGGCTTGGAAAGCAAAACGGAACCGACAGCGCAAAACCACCAACTGGTCATTCACCCAAGAGCACGCCGACAAGAAGCTAGGCAAGCACTCCGTT
>DVEE01000258.1 GCA_015295885.1 Leptolyngbyaceae cyanobacterium M65_K2018_010 | reverse complement strand
CATCATCGCCTCCAAATAAAGGTCGATTGGGGCAATGGCCGTCGGGTATGCTGGAATCTATGATTCCTGAAGCGATACAAACCCTACAGGCCCAACTGACCCAGCTCCACACTCAGGTCCAGCAAGCCAACCCGGATGGGACAACTTTGCAAGGGCAGTTTCTAGCGGCCCAACAGCAATTTCAAAGCCAGGTGCTCCTCCTGGGCGATGACAGCAACCCAGCCCTGCCGCCCATCCTTACCGAAATGAACCGCACCTTTCGGCTGCTGGCCATGGACGTAGCTTTTTTACAGGCGGCTCGGCAACCGCTAAAAGCCCAGCAGCGACAGCAGCACATGGGGGAAAAGATCCTGCATCTGTTGGGGTTTTGCCAGGCCCTGAGTCAGGGTCTTAACTCAGTGGATTGAGTCATGCCGGCTATTGAAGCGTTGCTGCTCCAAAGGTTGCATTAAATCGACGACACCAAATCGCCACTGATCGGTAGTCATCTAAGTTCACATCGGTTGGAATGAGGTAACGTTGGCCACCACTGAAGGATTCAAGCTCCGCCAAAATAGCATAATCTCCCTCTCGAAGCGGAAAAGCAGGTGGCTCCGTAGAACCAATCACATCTTCCGACCGGTGGAGAACTACAACTAGGTCAGGCCCCATAGGGGAGGTTTCAAAGGTCTGGTCTAGCTCCAAAACCAACTGACCAGAATTATTCACAATTCGGGCGATCCCAGAGGTCGCATGCTCCCCGGAGATAAAACTTCCCGACTTAATGACCCCTGACTCTGCAGCATCAGTTGCTATTTTCGCTTTTGATGCGTTTGTACTTGTTTCAGGTTCCCTGACAGCGCCTAATGCCTCAGATGAAATTTCTGTTGACGCTGTGGTCGTCGTCTGAACCCTGGAGTTACCCCTGACCTCTTCAGATCGACAGGACACACAGGCCGCCGTTAGAACAAGGAAACAGCCCAGTAATAGAACCCGTTTTAGTAGCATGATGACCTCAGTCATAACCAGACATCACAGCCATTTGAAGTATTCTACTCAGATAAATCAGGCACTGATGCACTGCAGATTTGAATTGGCGATACCGCTAAGGTAAAACCTAGGAGGACAACCCAGCTCGTGATTGGTGCAAGCACGGCAAGTAAGGTGTCAATGGGTGACATAACGCTTCGGTGAAATTTTTGAAAGGCCCTTAACTCTAGGGTTACGAAGTAACTTCTAACCCGATAGGCTGTAACAGTTGAGCCTGGTTGATTTGCCAAAAGTTCAAAATCTCCTTAGCCACCCGTTGGGGCTGGTTGGCATGGAAAAAATGGCGTCCACTGGGACATTGCCAGAGGCGATCCCCCCCCTTTAACCAGGGTTTCCAGCCCTGAACCTGGGGCGGAGCCACAATGGTGTCATCCAAACTGCTGCATACCAGCAGGGGCACTGGCACACTTCCGGGGCAGAGGCTAATCCGCTTAAACAGGGAATGGGGGGAGGGGGAATGGGCCAAATCCGCCTCCAACAGCTTGACCCAACCATGCACCAGAGGTCGGGCCTGGTGACCAAACAGGCTGTAGGCCATTTGCGCTAACACCTGGCGACGGCTACAGGGTAGTTTTTCGAGCTGGGCGTAGTAGTGGGCTTGCCAATCGACGACGGGGTTGACCCCTACCGATAGCAAGGTCAGGGACTTGACCCGATGGGGCTGTTGGCGAGCGTAGAGCAACCCCAGCAATCCTCCTGTACCGTGACCCAGCAGGTGGATTGGATGGGGCTGAGGTTTTATGTAGTCCTGCAGGAGGGTCAGAGCTATCTCCAGGGAACAGGGCTCGTCGGGGCTTTGCCGATAGGCCCAGTGTTGGACCTCAACATAAGGGGCCAAATTACTTAACAGTTTTTGGTCAAAACGCTGGAAAGCAGGGCTGACGTTGAGCCAGAGGGCATCAGGAGTGGTGGGGTGAGTCATAGGTCGGTGCTATCAGTCTTTCGGTAGGCTTGTCTAGGTACTATTACTCGGCAACCCCCTCAAACAAACCAGGGCTTATTGAGAGTCAAACTCAATAGACTCATCTCAACACAATTAGGAGAAATTCTCAACAGTGAGGTGTTAATTTTTGTTGCGAATAGGGCTCTTCGATAGAAAGTGCTTGGTTTTTAAGGCTGCGCTTCCTTAGGAGCAAGATTCAATACCTGGCCTTTGCTGCCAAGACACCAAGGGCACGAAGCCATCCCTCTCCCACCTCTGCGCTTCTGCGGTGGAGTACGCCGTTGAGCTGTTTATTGAATCCGCAATCCCCATATCGAAAAGCTTTTCAGGGGATAGGGAGAGTACTCTTGATACCCTCCTTCGTCTTCAATCCAGGTGTGGTAGAGTGGATTTATTGAAATCCGTTGTCAATAGATCAGGGGATGCCAAGACCTGGCTCTGCTCAGGTCACCCAGATTCCAGCATGATTTAAGGTTCTGGGGTATGGCCTGGTTCTATGATCACCCCATAGGGCCATTTCCCTGGGGTCAGGTGGGCCAAACGGCTAACCTTAACTGCCTCAGGTTCTGGATTTCAGCACACCGGCCCTGACAAGATTACAAGGAAGCTAGCGATGGCAAAAAAATCAGCTGCGGAAACCGCTGTAATGCCTATTGATATTGGCATTAGTGAAAAAGATCGGCAGGCCATTGCCGAGGGGCTATCGAAACTACTGGCCGATACCTACACCCTCTATCTCAAGACCCACAACTTTCACTGGAACGTAACCGGCCCCATGTTTCAAACCCTGCACCTGATGTTTGAGGCTCAGTACAACGAATTGGCCCTGGCGGTAGATTTAATTGCCGAGCGAATTCGTGCCTTGGGGTTTCCGGCCCCGGGTAGCTACACGGACTTTGCCAAGCTGTCCTCTATTGCCGAGGCCGAGGGTGTACCCAGTGCTGACGAGATGATTCGCCAGTTAGTGGACGGTCAAGAGGCCGTGGTGCGCACGGCCCGGTCCATTTTTCCTGCGGTGGACAAGGCCCATGATGAGCCCACTGCCGACCTGCTCACCCAGCGGATGCAGGTGCATGAAAAAACGGCTTGGATGCTGCGCAGTCTACTAGCTCAATAGCCTCGCCGACACATCGCTGCTCCACTGTGGGCCGCTAATCATCAGGCCCCAGTCCACCCCCACCTTTCCCCTAGGGAACAGTCGAGGGGGTGGACTGGAGGTAATGAGCGGCTAGGGGTAGCCCCTGGGGCCAACCCTAGGCTAAATCCGCCTTTTTGACCAGATGGGCCTCTAGGAACCAAAGCCGCATGTCGATGGTGCGGGAGATTTCCGTATATAGATCGGCGGTGTCCGCATCGCCCAGGGCAGCGGTGGTCTCAATGGCGGCCCGGAGGTGCTGGCCATAGGCGGCATAGCGCTCAGCTAGGGCGGCTACGTGCTCGGCCCCATCGATGGCCTCAAAGGGATACTCTGGCAAAATAGACGCTGCCGCCGCAATCCGAGCGGTGCCCAGGGCGGTGCCCCCTAGGGCAGTGGCCCGTTCGGCCACCATATCCACGTAGGATTCCAGCTCACCAGCCATTTCATCAAAGAGTTCATGGAGTTGATAAAAATCCATCCCCTTGACATTCCAGTGGGCTTGCTTGGTCTGGGTCTTGAGATCCAGGGTAGCGGCTAGGGTTTGATTCAAGGTGGCGACCACCTGCGATCGCACATCCGCCGCTAGATCAATCCGGGTGGGATAAAACCGGCCGGTAGCCTCGGCTTTTTTCGTAGGAGTTGCAACCATTAGGCCCTCTCTTTATTCAGAACATCAACAAAACCTTTTCGGCACCCTCACCCCTGGATGCTGACCTTAACCAGGCACCCTATCCAGGGGCTGGGCTCCCTTGCCTACCGTCAACCCCAGGGGACCAGGTAGAGCAATGGTTTTCCCGATCGCCTCTATTTGGGAGAGAGGCGACTTTCTCCTTAATCATACTCGGTACGAGTTCGACTTGCAAGCCTGGAGAATTTTGGTCCCCTAGTCGCCTGGGACCATGAAGGAGAAAATCCGCCTTATGATGGGTCTCCAGGGTCCCTAGCTGGAGCCCCTGCCCTGTTCCGATCCCTCGCCGCGGGAGTCGTTTATCCCCCGGCCCGGTGGAATTGACCGGCGCCACAGCGCAGCCACCGCGGGGAGCCTAGCTCACTGTCTATGAAATATCCCGGACACCCTCTACCCCATTCTCTTCGCTGGCCCTCCTGGCTCTGGGCAGGGCTCTTCACCCTAGGTCTAGCCCTGGGCCTAGGCTTGTTCCCTAGCTTGGCCCAGGCCCAGTTCCCCAACCCTCTGGGGTCTGCCAACAATTCTCCTCCCCTGGGGGTCCAGCGCATTGGCCTACTGGAAGTGACCCCCGTGTCCCTAGATGGTAGTGTGCTGTTCCAAATTGCTGCCCCGGCGGTGCTGAATCGCAATGACCCTGGAGATCAGGTGCCCGTGGAAGTGCGGGCTAAGCAAATTGAAATTAACCTGAACCAGGTGGTAAACCAGGCCCTAGACTACAGCGCCCTTGAATCGGAATCGCCGGCGGCGGAGATCACGACCTCGGACATCCTTCAAGTTACCGTTGAGCAGCTCAATGAATTGCCCGTCCTGTTTGCCACCGTGGGTAACCTACCTGAGCCCAGGGGGCTGCTTACGGTCACCGATAGTGACGCCCAGTATCACGGGGTGTCAAAGTCAGTGCTGGCCGAACGGTGGCAGGGGATTTTGCAGCCAGCTCTCCAAGCGGCCGTGGAACTACGTCAGCCC
>DVEE01000209.1 GCA_015295885.1 Leptolyngbyaceae cyanobacterium M65_K2018_010 | reverse complement strand
GCAATAGACCCAGGTCGCGGGCAAAGCGGGTATCGTTGAGCCGGGCATCGTACTGGATGGTGTTAACCGCCCAAAAGGTCAGACCGCTGGTAATCAGGGACACAAACAAGGTCGCCCCAGCCATCAGCCGGGTTTGCAGAGTAAAGTCGCCCCACCAACGGAGGAACAGCTCACTGAACCTAACGAGTAGCCTGATCAACGGTGCCCTAGCAGCTAAATGCCTAATTCAGCCTATATTCTGGCACGATCTTGAGCAATTAGCTTTCAAACAACCCTTCAAACTCATGGCGGAGGCGGTCATAGTTCACCACCCGAGCCACAATCAGGTTGTCCTCTCCCTGGGTCGATTCAAACTGGTACTTCCAATGGCGCACATCCGCTTCCTGGTTGAGCCAAAATTCCACAATTTTATTGACAATGGCATCCCAGTCCCAGTCAGGTTTGCGATGGACAACTTCGGTGGCGTCAATAAAGGCATCTAGGGTGCAGCAGTAGCTACCCAGATAGGCCTGACTACGATTGGGATGGGCTTCAACCCGTTGTTGATGGTTAAAAAACTGCAGCACCGGAGCAATGCCGATGATGTCGAAGCTGTAACTCATGGTCTAAATCAGATGTTCTTAAAACTAACCACCGGCTTGACCGGACTCCTTCGAGAACTAGCGCCAAGCCGTTGAAACAAAAGCGATCCACTGGGAACATTCCAGAGTGAATCCAGGGTTATTTAGGGAGAAATCAAAATTTATTGACGCTATGCTAATCGCTACCACCGAATGCGGCAAGTTCTTTGTGAACATCTTGTAAAAGTCCCATTTCCAGGTTGGGGGGTTTAGACTAGAGGACAATTCAGGCTGTAGCTGAAGCTACCTGACGAGCCTGAAAATGGTGTCCGTCTGAGCAATCCATGAGTATGCGTTTTTCTGGTCAGCCCCCTGCCCTGCGTCGTTCCCCTTCAGCCAGTGCTGCGGCCACGGGAATGTTAACCCTGGCCTGGTGTCTGTTACAAAACCTGATGCCTCTGCCTGCAGCCCTGGCCGATGCCAAGCCCAACGAGGGACTTTCCTACGGTCAGTTTTTAGAAAAAATCGATCAGGGCTTAGTGAAATCCGTAGAACTGGACGAAGCCAGGGGCCTGGCCCACGTACGCCTGGAGGGAGAAGCCGAAGATAAGGCGGCCCATCAGGTTCTACTGTTTACCGGCGAGCGCAACCCAGAACTGATGCGTCGTTTGCTGAAAAACGATGTGGAGGTGAACATTCGCGACTCATCGGGGAATGGGGCTTTGGCCTGGTTGGCCACCAATTCCCTGCTCGGGCTGATTCTCATCTTTGGTCTGTTGATGCTGCTACGGCGATCGGCGGCAGGGGCCGGTAATGCCATGAACTTTGGCCGTTCCCGGGCCCGCTTTCAGATGGAGGCTAAAACAGGCGTCGTTTTTGACGACGTAGCCGGCATCGAAGAGGCTAAAGAGGAGTTGCAAGAAGTTGTGGCCTTTCTCAAAAATCCAGAAAAATTCACCGCCATAGGTGCCCGCATTCCCAGGGGAGTGCTGCTGATTGGCCAACCCGGCACCGGCAAAACCCTGCTCGCCAAAGCCATTGCCGGCGAGGCTGGGGTGCCCTTTTTCAGCATTTCTGGATCTGAATTTGTAGAAATGTTTGTGGGGGTGGGGGCCTCGCGGGTGCGTGACTTGTTCCGCAAGGCCAAGGAAAATGCCCCCTGCATTGTCTTCATCGACGAAATTGATGCGGTGGGTCGGCAGCGAGGGGCGGGCATCGGCGGCGGTAACGATGAGCGGGAACAAACCCTCAACCAGTTACTGACCGAGATGGATGGCTTTGAGGGCAACAGCGGCATTATCGTGATTGCGGCCACCAACCGGGTGGATGTTTTGGATGCGGCGCTACTGCGCCCCGGCCGGTTTGACCGTCAGGTGATTGTGGATTTACCCACCTATCGGGGACGCCTGTCCATTCTGGAGGTCCATGCCCGCAACAAAAAAATTGACCCGGAGGTTTCCCTGGAGGCTGTAGCCCGCCGTACCCCAGGGTTCTCTGGGGCCGAACTGGCCAACTTGCTAAATGAAGCCGCGATTCTCACCGCCCGCCGCCGCAAGGAAGCCATCACCATGCTGGAAATTGAGGATGCCATCGATCGCATCACCATTGGGCTCAGCCTTACCCCCCTGCTGGACAGCAGCCGCAAACGCATGACCGCCTACCATGAGGTGGGCCATGCCCTGCTCACCACCCTGCTCACCCATTCCGACGAACTCAATAAGGTCACCATAATCCCCCGATCGGGAGGCATTGAGGGCTTTACCCAATCCCTGCCCAATGAAGACATCATCGACAGTGGGCTCTACACCCGCAATTGGCTGATGGATCGAATCACCGTAGCCCTGGGTGGCCTGGCCGCAGAAGCCGAGGTGTTTGGGGATGACGAAACCTCTACCGGGGCCAGTGGCGATATTCAGCAGGTCACCAATCTAGCCCGGCAAATGGTCACTCTCTATGGCATGTCGGATCTCGGTCCCTTGGCCTTGGAAAGCATGGATAACCAAGTCTTTTTGGGTCGTAATTTGATGCCCCGCAGCGAAGTGTCTGAGGAAATGGCCAGCAAAATTGACGCCAAGGTGCGTGAAATTGCCCTTTCTTGCCTGGCCCGGGCTCGCCAAATGCTGCGTGATAACCGTGCCCTGATGGATCACCTGGTAGACCTGTTGATGGAGCGGGAAACCATTGACGGGGACGAGTTCCGCAGGATTGTTAGCCAATATACCGAGATTCCTAAGAAGTTTTTGGTCAAAGCAGGCTAAGCAGTCCCTGGGGCCAGCCCCTAGGTTGGGCCCGGGCTGAGCCGAATGTAACATCCCGTAAATCGATGGAGCCCAGCCCGTACAATGGGGCTGATTAGGTTCTTAGTTATCTTGCCGATGCCCGCCCCCGCCATTCCCCCATGGACCACCCGTGTGGTTAACCAGCTTTTGGCCATCAAACCCCTGTGGAACCTTGCCCGGGGCCAAGCCCGCGCCATGATGGTGAAACGGGCGGAGAGCATCGGGGTTTCCTGGCCGGAGCGGGTGCAGGAACTCAGATCCCGCCACGGCGACCTAGAGCTTTCGCCGCTCTGGCAAACCGACCTAGAGGCCCTACAAAACCCAGAACTCACCTATCCGGGCTACTACACCACCAGCTTCCATGCCTACGACGAAGGCAACCTGGGCTGGCAACCCGCCATGGAGGTGGAGGTAGCGGCCCTGGCTGTTCATACCAAACTCTGGCCTGGGGCTGGTGCCCAGGGCGACGCCCGCTTGCGCCAGAGCTACCATGAGGTGCTAGCGGCCCAGTTGCCCCAGGCCCCTGAGGCAATTGTAGATTTGGGCTGCGGCGTAGGGATGAGTACGGAAACCCTGCAGGCCCTTTACCCCCAGGCCCAGATCACCGGAGTAGATCTGTCCCCCTACTTTTTAGCGGTGGCCCAGTACCGCCAGCAGGAAAACGCCCAGGGGGGCCATTCTCAGCCTTTAGAGGAGGCCCAGAGCCATGACTCAGCCAATGCCCCAGATCCGACCAACCCGGCCATTACCTGGCACCATGCCGCCGCCGAAAACACCGGCCTACCCAGTGGGGCCTACGACCTAGTATCGGCCTGTTTAGTGTTTCACGAACTGCCCCAATCCGCGGCTCAGGCCGTGATTCACGAGGCCCATCGACTCCTGCGTCCGGGCGGACACCTGGCGATTATGGATATGAACCCTCAGTCAGAGGTTTACAAAACCATGCCGCCCTTTGTCTTTACCCTGCTGAAAAGCACCGAGCCCTACCTGGATGAGTATTTCAGCTTAGATATTGCAGCCGCCTTCGCTGCCGCCGGCTTTGAACCGCCTAGGATTACCTGCAACAGCCCTCGCCATCGCACCATCATCGGGCGGGTCGGTTAATGCCGTTGTTCCCTCTTGCTAAGGGGGATAGGGAACTACCCGCTGGCTAGGCCGGCTTTGGCATGGCTACCCAGGAGCATCGGGACGAGAGGGCTAGAATCCGAAAGACAGGCCTTTCAATTGAACAACCAGATTTCTGTACAGCGTTCTAGGGCGTGTACTCTACCTGGACCTCGAACCCTTCCTCCCTCAAGGCGGCGGCCTGGGCATCGGCGCTGGCCTGGTCAGCGTAGGCCCCCACTTGCATCATCCTCTGACCATTGACCGTCACCCGAAAGGCATCGGGCACCAGGGTTCTGACCCGAGCCTGGGTGGCCCCATCGGCGGCAGGGACAAAGACCCGGTAGACGAGCCCCAGGGTGGCGGCATAGGAAGGCGGCGGTGGCGGTGGCGTTAGCGCCCCGGCTAGGGCGCCCCGGGCGGGAGCAGGGGTGACCGTGGCCCCGGAACCACCACTACCCCGGCCCAGGGGAATATTGCCCTGGGGCACTCGCAGCAGGGACAGGGCAGGTTCAGAGGTCGCTGGCCCGGGGCCCGCTGGGGTTGAGGCGGCGGCTGGTATCGCCCCACTGACGGGCGTTGCAGTTGGACTCACCAAGCTCAGGGTCTCAGCCGGGGGAGGGATCACCTGTAGGGGAATAGCGACTGTAGAGGTTTCCGTGGGTTGGGGGGATGCGACCGCCGGAGCCACCGCGGCCTGGCGTAGTTGGCGAATTCGTTCCCGGGCTGTGGCTAGGTTCCCGGACGATTCAGCGGGGGCCGGAATAGCCCTAGCCGGCGCTGCCGCCCTGGCCACCGGCAGCTCAGGATCAGCTGTAGTTGTCGCCGCGATCGCACCCGCCCT
>DVEE01000006.1 GCA_015295885.1 Leptolyngbyaceae cyanobacterium M65_K2018_010 | reverse complement strand
GGAAGTAATCCCGATCTGGGTTAGGGCCAGCCGAAGGGGCAAGTGGGGCAACGCCCAGCCTCTGATTTGTATGGAACGTCGGCTGACGGTGCTAAGCAGTAGATAGGCCACCGTGATGCCTAGGAAAAAAATCCCCAGGGGGTGGACGGTTTGAAAGGGTAGGTGGAGCAGACCCGGCACGGAGAGCGGTTCTACGGTAAACATCAGGCCACCCACCGCAAACAGCCCCAGCCAAAAGCTGAGGTTGCAAAAAGTAATGATCTGGGCAATTTTGCCGGGGCTGAGCCCCCAGGTGGTATAGAAGCGATAGCGAATGGCGCTGCCACTGAGTAGGGCCAACCCCACACTGTTACTGATGCCATAGCTAATCACCGCCACCAGGGCGGTTTTGGCGTAGGGCAAGGGCTGTCGCACAAACCGAGCCGCCAGGGTATCGTAGCCAGTGAGGAAGGCGTAGTTGAGCGCTGTAAGGGCGATCGCACCTCCTAAAGTCCAGGCTGGCATGGCACCGACGCTGCGGAGAATGTCGCCGGGCTGGTGCTGATGCAGTTCCCTGGCGATCGCCCCGATCGATAGGGCAAAAAGGCCCAGACTCAGCATCATTGGCAGGAGGTGAACCAGGCGCTTGAGGCCCTGGGTGAGGGCGGTGCTAAAGAACTGAGCCCCAAAGTAGTCTTGCAGGCGATCGCCCGAATCAGCCCGCACCAGGGCCACCACCACCGCGGGCAAATTGGCCAGACGAGGATATACAAAGTAACGGGGTTCCCAGTGGGGTTGGAATTTTTCCTTATAGGCCCGCAGACCCTGGAAGTTATAGATCGAGTTGAGATGCTCGTAAAGATAGTGCATGCCCTTCTCAATGGGGGTGGCCTGGGGCAAATCGCCCACCCCGGAAAGCGCTACCAGCCCCAGGTTAAAGCTGTCGTAGCCCTGGGCCTGACAATACTGCATCAGAGAGACAAACAAAAAATCCATGGTGCCGTGTTCCCCATCGCGGTGGTGGCGCATCAGGTCGAGGGTGGCCTCGTTGAGCTGGTATTCGGGCACCAAATTGGCAAAGGCGATGGGGATGCCTTGGGGATCTTCTACCACGGCAATGACACAGTCGCGCAGGTAGTCGGGGTCAAACCAGCCCAGGGAAAATTTCTTCTCGGCCCCTTCCATGGCCTCTAGCCAGTCGTCGCTGATGGCCCGTAGCTCCGCCAGCAGGTCATCGCCAATGGGCGGTGTGTAGATCTGCACCCGGTAGCCCTGCTTGGTGAACTTATTCAGGGCTGTGCGCAGGTTGCGGCCAGCTTTGCCCTCTAGGGTGAACCGATGCAAGTCAACAATGGCTTCTTCGCCAATTTTGAGGGTGTGAAACCCAAGGGCCTGGTAAAGGGCTAGGTCATCGGGCAGGGTTTGGTAAAAGGCAGGGTACCAATCGTTGTTAGCACAAAAGTCCCGAAAGCCCACAATCGCCTCCTGGCGATCGGTGCTTGGCCCAATCGGGTCGCCCAGGGCGATCGCGCCCCGACCCTTGGCGACGTAGGCGATAACGGTTTGTCCTGATGGACTAAAGTAGTAGGACTTATCTTCTAGCAGTGCGAAACGCGCCAGAGATGAGTGCCCATACTGCTCCACAATGGCTCGGGCCCGCTGCCGTTCGGCGTCGCTAGCGGCCCCCCGAAAAATCACCGGGCGAAACAGCATCCACGCCGCATAGAGCAGCGTCACTGCGCCCACCACATAGATGGAGTCAGCGAAATACTGGCCAAAGTGGCTAGTGGCCTGCAACCCGCCATTATCGGCAGTAAAAAACATCGCTAGGGTTTGTCCCAGGGCTGCGGGCAAGCTAAACGGAGTGGTGTAATGGCGGTCAAGGAGCCAGAACCCTAAGGTTCCGTAGGTCAGGGTAAACAGCAGTGCCCCTATCAAGGCCCGTAGCCCCTGAATCAGGGAAGGCCGGTCAGACTTGGCGGTATAGACTGGCCTCAAGATTAAAAGCAGTACCAGCAGCCCCAGGGACAACAGGCCTTCTTCATAGTCCAATCCCTTGAGCAAATGGCTCGCCATAGACCCTATCAGCAGGCCAACCGTGATCCCCCAGGCCACTCGCTTTCGGTGCAGTAGATTGGCCGACAGCATCAGCAGAAAAAAGCCGCTGAGGGCAGCAAAAATATGGGCACCCACCCGTAGCTCAATGGGCAAAATGCCCTGCAGCCAAGCTAGCCGCTCCGCTGTACTGGGAGTGACCGATGACCATAAATTGACTAATCCGCTGACAGCAACCAGACAAGAGGCTACAACAACACCTGCCCGTGCAGGTTGCCTCAGGCGGGAATGCCCTACCATAGCGGATTCTTTAAAACTCGCTTCGTCAGCCATTCTAGGGGCAAAACAACCTGCTATCAAGGAACGACTCGAGCGGGCAGGGTCAATCGTCAAGCACCTCTTCTACCACGTCGTAGGCAAATTCGCCGACTGTGTAGAGCAAGCCAAACCCCAGGGCAACGGAAACCACCCCCGCCAGGATCAGCAGCCATTTTCTGTGGAGGGCAGCTCTCAGCTGGGTGGGCCATTGCCATTGAGGCTGGCGATGGGGCTGATCGAGTTGGGCTAGCATTTCTAGGGCAGCTGGATGTCTGAGGCAGTCACTCACTACGGCTGCCTCACCTACGTAAAGCTGTTGACTTTGGCGATCGAGCACCAGGTAGTGCTGGGCAGAATCGCCTCCGTCCCCTAGTTGATAGGGGGAGAGGCATGGTTTGATCTCAGGATGGGTACAAAATATCTGCCAGGCTTGGGCATTGCCAAGTCCAACCGTTTCACCGTCGGTGTAACAAGCTTGCCCCAATTGGGGTTCCCAGTACAGCGCAATCCATCGTGCTGGGGTTTGGAGGTCAAAGGCTTTTTCAAACTGGGTTGGTAGTGTGATAGACAGGGACTGAAGTACAGGTACTGGCATGGCGGTCTGAGGCTTGGACATAGCGGATAGAGTGATTAGAGTGGTCAAACGTAAGGGGTAGAATTAAGCAATTCTGGTCTATTCCACGAGGTAGTTCCGCATGTTAGTCCTCCGCAGCCGTAGGCATCTAAGGGCTTCTTGTTGTAGTCGGCGCACTTGCTCGCGGCTGATGCCAAGCTGTTCCCCCACTTTGGCTAAGGAGAGTTCATTACCATCCCTGAGACCATAGCGTAGAACAATCACCTTCCTTTGTGTGGAGGAAAGCTGGTCAAGCATCTCTCAGCAATTCTCAGTATGAGAACTATCCAAGTTTGCAGGGCCTCGAGCTGGTGGGTGCCCGAAGCAATCCAGTTGGGCAGGCGATCGCCCAATTCACTGTCTCAGGTTTAACCAGCGCCATATCTCTTGGTATTCCTGCTCTGGGAAGGGGCCCTTAGGCCTAGACCACCGCACCCAGTACCCTACGACAGCTATAAGCCTGACATCCGGAAAACTTGCCTGAAAAACCGACACCCTAAGGATTTTCCTCTTTGAATTTTGTATTTGAACTCCGCCTAGAGTACCGGTACAGTATGGCTGAAAACCCGGTTTCTTTATTGCTGCCTTAACGGCAGAACTTGCCTTTTGGCTCATAACCCAGGCTTCTGCACCAGGGTTCTAGCGGCGCTAGGAATGCAGCTTTTTTTGAAAGCGCCGCTTAGGTTGCAGCCACATGATGATATCCGTGGCAATCAGTGCCAGCAGCCCTAGGGAGTTGAGAAACGGGTAAATCGTCTGCAAGTCGATGACGCCAAAATTGCCCTTGTGCAGATCTAACAACCACTCAAAGGCATCATCCCGGCCAGCTATATCGACCAACTGGTACAGCGAACCTGTCAGCACTGTCAGCACGATGGGCAGCAGCATAATGGGAGCTAGAAAACGATGGATCTGGCGGAGGGTCTTGGTAGTGATCATGATTGATGGCTGCCACGAAAGAATAGGATCACTGTGGCAGAGATTAATGGCAATCCTGTGGCAAAGGGGTGTCAAGACTACCAATACCCAACGGGTCACTTGCGACGGGGCCACAGCTTGAGCAGTTCAAACCAGAGAGTGCTGAGCCCCCCCGCCGCCACGCAGAGGGCTAGGTCAATGGGGTGCAAGGTCGAGAAGCTAAACAGAGTTTGCAGCAGGGGCACATAGAGAATCAGCCCCAAAAACACCACGCCGCCCCCCAGCACCCACCAGAGGGCCGGGTTGGGCGTGTTCAGCGTAGCCAGGGCCTGCTGCCGATCTCGGTCAAAGTGGCAAAGGTCTGCGATCGCCTCCGGTGCCCCCTTCGCCGCCACGGTTAGTTCTCCCTGGGGCGACTCCCACACGCAGGACATGGCCAGCAGTTCCCGCGACAGGGGGTATTCCTGGCGCATCTGCCAGTCACCGTGGAGGTGCTCGGTGGCGGCCAGGTAGGCTTGGCCCACCTGCTGCAGCGCCTTTTCCATCGGGTCGAAGGGGTCGCGGCGGCTGGCCAAAATGCCAAACTCAATCAGTGGGTGAAAGGCTTCGGGCAGGGGCTCCTGGGCGTGCAGAGTGACATCGTAGAGGGTAGGGTAGGGCTGGCCCCACTCGTCGCGATCCACAAATAACTGCTGCACCGCCATTTGGTTTTGGGTGAGGGTGCCGATCTTATCGACACAGAGCACCGTGGCTGAGCCCAGGGTTTCCACCACGGGCACCCGCCGGGTCAGCACCTGCTGCTGCGAAAACCGCCAGGCCCCCAGGGCCAGAAAGATCGTCAGCACCACTGGAATTTCGTTCGGCAAGATCGCCATGGCCAGAGTAAGACCCGCCAGAAACCCCTCGAT
>DVEE01000103.1 GCA_015295885.1 Leptolyngbyaceae cyanobacterium M65_K2018_010 | reverse complement strand
AGGCCGAACCTTGCTGATGAGTCCAGCTATGGTTGCGGCCGCTGCGATCGCCGGACAGGTAGTCGATGTACGGGACTACTTTCCCTAGCCCGACTAGCCCCGGCAGTCCAGCGACCAGTAGGTATCCCAGGCTGCTCTACAAGGATTTTCGAGTGTTTCAGCCTACAAAACTTAACGAGTTATTGGCCTGAGCTTAACCTGGCTTGGGAGATTCTTTAATTTTCCCCGTTGAAGATAGAGAAAAGTAGGCTGCCAGTTGTATAGACTCGCGTCATCAGCCCTGGTTTAATTGGCCCGGCAGTCTCTTCTGGCGCACTCAAGGTATCTCAGTGTCTGTAACCACCTCGGCCCTGCCCCACAACGGCATGATTGGGCGGCAAAGCCATCAAACCCTGATTGACCTGTTAGAACAGCTCTATCGAGATAGGGCTTTAGTGGCTCACCCGGCTGGGCAAGCCATTGCCTTGCCCAACGATGAGGTTTTAGTGGTCTGTCGAGGCATCGTTCAGTTATTTACCATTCAACAGGATGGCAGTGAAACCTTATTGGGCCTGGCAGGGCCCTCTATGCCCATGGGCCTACCCCTCACCACCGTAGACCCTTACTGGGCGATGGCGTTAACGGATGTGGATGTGCTATCGCTGCCCTTAGCCGAACTCGAAGCTTCGCCAATGCTGATGGCCAGCATGTTTCGCCACCTGACTCTACGGCTCCAGCAGTCCGAGGCCTGGCTGGCCCTGGCCGGCAAACGGCTGGTAGCCGACCGCCTGAAACATTTTCTGCTGATGTTGGCGAAGGATTTTGGCCAAGTAGAACCCCAGGGTATTCGCATCCCCGTGCGCTTAACCCATCATCAACTCGCGACGGCCATTGGTACCACCCGGGTAACGGTTACTCGATTGCTTAAAGACTTTAAGAGCGAGGGATGGTTGACCTTCGAACAGCGCCAAATTCTACTCGGCCTAGATCCCAAATATCCAGCCAACCAACTACTCACCTCCCCCTAACCCCGCAGCTAGGGGCACTGTCGCCGACCAACCTGGGGTGAGCTGGATGGGTAGATCCAGGACTCTCCGATTGAACTACCTCTGCTGGCCCAATTCCTGGGAAGCCGAAAGGCTGTGGAGGTAGATTCCCCGTCGGGATTACCTACCCAAGGCAGGCAACGGTAGCTGCCATAGAGGTATCAGCAGTAGCTCAGGATAGCAGACTAGCTTTAATCCCAGGCCTCTTAACCGTTAACCTTAAGCCATGGAGAGCCTGGTTAGGAAAAGACCGAGCCTGCCCGGTCATTTTCGCCCATGGTGGGGCAGTGACTAGGAAACCATAGGACCTGAACGGGAAGAGGTCTGAACCAAATTCAAAATAAGGGACTCAATCCTCAGAAATCCGCTCCAGGTCTAGCTAGCCAGATATTCCCGAATATCTGATTGGCGCTTGCGGAGCTTAGTCAGCGCTTCCCGTTCTATTTGCCGCACCCGTTCTCGGCTGATGGACAGTAGATCCCCAATCTTGGCCAAAGTCATGGTTTGGCCATCGGCTAAGCCAAACCGCAGGGAGAGCACCTCCCGTTGCTGGGGGGTTAAATCTCCCATCAGCCGCTCTAGATCTTGCCGCAGGGCGGATTGAGCGGCAAATTCCTCTGGCGAGGGACCATCGTCTTCTAACAACTCAACCAGCTCAGTATCCTGGTTGTCACCCACCTTTAAATCCAGGGAAAGGGGCTGGCGGGCCTTTTCCAGATACTCTCTTACCTGCTTAGGGGTGAGGTCACATTCAGAGGCTAGCTCAGCCACTGTGGCCGAGCGACCGTATTGTTGGGCCAGTTGACGCTGAGCTTTTTTGAGCTTGTTCAGCTTTTCAGTAATGTGAATGGGTAGACGAATGGTCCGGCTTTTCTCGGCGATGGCTCGGGTAATCGCCTGGCGAATCCACCAGTAGGCGTAGGTAGAAAACCGATACCCCTTAGTTGGATCAAACTTTTCAACCCCGCGCTGCATCCCAATGGTGCCCTCCTGGATCAGATCCAGCAGGTCCACATTACGCTTGATGTACTTCTTGGCCACGGAAACCACCAGACGCAAGTTGGCCTCCACCATCTTGCGCTTTGCCAGTTCCCCAGCCCGAATCACGGCCTCTAATTCCTGGGAAGAGACAGCGACGGCTTCAGCCCAGGCTTCCAGACTAAGGGGTTGCCCGGTGGCGGCCTCCAGGGCATGTTTTTTGGCCTCAAAGGCGGTCAACCGCTGCACCTGCTTGCCCAAAACGATTTCTTCCTCATGGGTCAGAAGGGGGACCCGACCAATCTCCTTTAGGTAAGTGCGAACCAGATCAGTGGAGTTTTGCAACGTTCTCATGGTTTAGGGAAGGGAAACAGCAGATAATCCAAACAAATGATTGAGAGCAATCCTCCCAAGGAGTTTGGCCAAGGCAGGGATGTAGATAAAAGGCTGAGAGGCGATCCCCAGGACTAGACGCTGCAGGGGAGGAGCTAGGTCACCTGAGACCAAACCTAGAACTTCTGGTGCCTAACCGGCACTGGCACCCGGGCCTCTGCCAGGGATTTCTGGGAACCGCTGGCCATGATCCAACCGACCAAGCCAATCAGAGCAATTCCTATAGAGACAGAACTGGAAAAATCCATAGCACTCACCCACGTCATTCATTTGTTAACAACTGTAACATTTATGATAAAGAGCAGGGAATAGTAATTAATACTTACCGCGTTTGGCGAGATTCAGCTAAAACGCCCAAATCGTAGCCTTTTCGGTCTTGGAATACTGCATCCCTTGAAACACAATGGCGGGTCTAAATCCAAAAAGATTCTTAAGCACTTAATAAAAATGTTAATAAATCCCCCGTTAAGATCTATTTTTCCACCGGGCAGATCAATTCCCTAGGGTCAAGCCCAGGGGGTTACCCCGCTAATTCCACTTGAGAGCCCCGGTCCGTCTTGGCGACATCCAGGCGGGTTTGAAAGGCCGCGCGAAAGTGGGGAATGTGGGTAATCACCAGAATGCAGGAGAAGTCCGTGGCGATCGCATTAATAGCGGCAATCAGGCGATCGCAGCCCTCCTGATCCTGTGTACCAAAGCCCTCGTCGATGATTAACAGTTGCAGGGCCGTCCCCGAACGCTGGGCCAGCAGCCGGGCCAAGGCTAAGCGGATGGCAAAGTTCACTCGAAAGGCTTCACCGCCGGAGTAGGTTTCGTAGGGGCGGGTGCCCTGGGCATCGGCAATCAGAATATCCAGGGTCTCAATGGATTTGGGTTGGCGTCCCTTGCTGGGCCGCTGGGTGGCAAACCGCACGTGCATTTGATGACCGCTCAGGCGACCCAGAATATGGTTGGTTTCGGCCTCGAGTTGGGGTAACAGGTTCTCAATCATCATGGCCTGAATGCCCTTACGGCCAAAGGCCTGGGCCAATTCCTGACAAACCCGCAGGTGTTGGCCTAGGCCGGCCAGTTCCTCCTGTTTTTGCTGTCGTTGCTGCTGCAGGGATTCCAGCTGTCGGCAGGTTTGGGTTAGGGCGCCTAACTGGGCTAATTGGCTATCTCGCCGTAGCTGGAGGGCGGTGATTTGCGCCTCTAATTGGGCGATTTGGTCCGCACTGGGGGCTGGGGTGGGTAGCTGGGCCTCCAGGAGGGCGATCTGCTCCGTCAGTTGGGTCAAAACCTGCTTTTGGTCCTGGGCTTTGGCTTGCAGGGTGACGAGCCTTTGGTTGAGCAGCGGTTGCTGCTGGCGAGCCTGATCTAGGATTTGCTGTTGCCGAAGCCAGCCCTGGGCCTCCTGCAAGGCCAGCCGCACCTGCTGGTGGTGGTCTAGGGGGTAGTTGAGGGCCAGCAACTGGCTTTCCACCTGGTCAAGTTCAGCTTTAAGGGGGCTTTGCTCCAGCTCAGTCCACTGTTGCTCCAGGTCGGCCAGGCTGGCCTCCAGCTTTTCGGCCTGGTCCAGCAGTTGCCTTTGACGGCGGCGAGCTTGGGTGAGTTCATGGCGCTTTAGATCAGCCCAACGCAGGCGGTTCACCTGCCCCCGGGCTAGGGCGTGGTCCCGATCGTCGTAGGCCAGTTCACCGAGGGTGGCTTCAATCTGGTCCAGCTCGCCCTGCAGGTCAGTAGCATACTGGCGATCGCGAAGGCACTCTTGCAACTGTCGACATTCCGCTTCCAGGTGCTGAAGCTGCTGCTGTTCAGCGTTCTGGGCAGCTATCTGAGCCTCTAGCCGGCCCTGCTGGTGCAGCACCCGGCCATAGCCCTCTAGCTCCGCTTCCACAGCTCGATACTCCTGTCTCAACACCTGGATTTCTCGTTCCGTCACCGCCAGTTGCTCCCGCATCCCCCATAGCTGGTCTTGTAAATCCTGATACTGAAGGCGGTGGCGATCCTGCACCAGGGTGCGGTGCTGAGGGTCCAGGGGGCGATCGCAGAGGGGGCAGACGGCCCTAGGCTGCTCCAGCAGCTTCAGTTTTTGGGCCACCTCTGCCATTTGCCGTTCACAGGCTCGCTGGGTAGTCTGCAGGGTTTCCACAAAGCTGCGCCGTTCTAAACCTTTTTCGCGCACCTGCTCCTGGTAGGCCCGCCGTTGTTCCAGATAGCTGAGGGTTTGCCCAAGCTGCTGGGCGGAGGCTTCCAGGGGTGGGCGCTGGGACTGTTGAGTTCGCAGCCGAGTGGCCGCGGTGGTGAGTTCCTCCAGGCGGGTTTGTAGGCGGGTTTGCAAACGCTGGAGCTCGGTTTGCAGGTGTTGTCGCCGTTGCAGTAACGGTCCCACCTGGAGTTGTAAGGCATCCAAATGTTTGAGG
>DVEE01000007.1 GCA_015295885.1 Leptolyngbyaceae cyanobacterium M65_K2018_010 | reverse complement strand
CCCTGGCCGCCTGTCGCTGCTCGAAGGGGTTAGCCTCGTTAATGTATTGGGGCACCAGCAGGTAAGAGGCATAGCGATTGACCCAATCCCCCGGTCGATTGATCGTGCGGTCTTCCGCCAGGCGAGCGGCGAATAGCCTCAGGTCAGCAAAGTCCTGGCTGGCCACAAACCCCCCTAGCCATTGACGTAACCGCTTCAGGGTGGGGGCAAGGGTAGCCTGCTGTAGGCTGGGATCGGTGAAGAGATCGACCAGGGCCTGAATAAACTCGAAACGACGCATCACTTCCCAGTTATTCACCAGAATGTAACAGCAGCGTTTTAGGGTGTGCCGAAATTCCACCTCGTTGTTCGAGCACAGGATGACATGGAGGGCTGGCAGCGCCTCAGAATTTGCTGAATCTATGTACTGAATGAAAAGGCGGCGAAATTCTTCCAGTACCTCTTCGGGGGGACGGGTTTTAACCATCTCCAGCAGAAAGTCATAGATGTTTTGCTGGGCCTGGGCCAGGGTTAAGCCGGAAGGAGTTAGGCTATCATGCCATTCCATTGAACGAAAGTCAGACACAGCTCCACTCGTCATAGGCCAACAACACCCGGGAATTACGAAAGGCAGGTTGAAATTAGTCGGGTTGATCTAAGGACCATTCAGATCATCCCTCCCCCTACCGATGACTGGGGGTTCAGGCCCCAGGTTCTTGAGGGCTGACCAAGGGCAAACGGTTCGGTTTCCTAGGCCCCAAATCATGTACAGATTAATAGATGGGTGCAACTACTGAAATTAAAGTATAAACTAACACTTTTGCCGCCGACATCCCGGAAAATAGGGAGGAGGTATAAAGATAGTGCGAAGCATAGGCCAGTTTAGCAAAGCTATGAAGAGCTACTGAGGAGTTGGCAGTTAATACATAACCTGCCCTAAGGGTTCGGCGGTGGTTGGCAGGGGAGAGTACTGAGATCCCGGCCCTTTAAACTCAAAATTTAGGAAAAAGTTTACTACGCCACCCCTAATTCTGTCGCGATGTTGGCGATAACCCTCGGGAGAGCGGCCTGAAGTCAGGAGCTCCAGGCTAGGGTGGGCCCTGGAAGAGTGATGAAAGATGGGGGCGGAGGGACTTGAACCCTCACGACCTTGCGGTCAACGGATTTTAAGTCCGTAGCGT
>DVEE01000004.1 GCA_015295885.1 Leptolyngbyaceae cyanobacterium M65_K2018_010 | reverse complement strand
AAAATACGTGTTCAAAATAAAAGTCCCGGCTCCTGACTTGAATCTGTCCCACCTACCCACCCCCTCACCCAATCACTACTTATCACCACCGGGATCTTATTTTCCCGCTGATCCCTTAGGTGGGGGCAGTCGCGGACTCTGCTGCTCGTCTTGATCCAGCGTTAAACCGTTAAACGGTGGCCAGTTCGGGCAGGGGTTGCTCGACGACTCCCTCTTCCCCAGGGATAACTGGAGCATAGACCTCCGCAGAATTATTAGGGCTTTCAATCAGTTTGACCTTGTAGAGACTGGCTCCCAGGTTGTGAATGGGGGGTTGCAGCAGGTCACGAATGTGAATAGCAATGTTTTCAGCCGTAGGTACGACCTCGGCAAAGTAGGGAATATCTTTGTTGAGAAAGGTATGGTCAAAGGGTTCCACCACGGTTTCATCAATCACAGACTGTAGCTGGGCTAGGTCCACCAGCATTCCGGTGCGTGGATCGATGCTGCCTTTAACCGTTATCTCCAGGTGATAGTTGTGGCCATGACCATTGGGGCGAGCACACTTGCCATAGATCTCACAGTTCTTTTCGTAGCTGAGATGGGGCAAGGCAAGCCGGTGGGCGGCGCTGAAGTGGGTACTAATGGTCAGGTAAGCTTCCATGGCATCTCCTAGGTACTCGGCCCAAAGTTCGGGGTGTTCGAAAAGTTGAATTTTAACGACGGGAAGATGGGGCGCCAGACGGTCCCAGATCACCTTGGCCAGATATTCAGTAGTCGGCAGGGTGTGCTGAAATTCTGGCCACACGTCGTTGAGATGGGAGAAGTCCAGCTGGCTAGTGATCTCTCCCTTGATCACCTGCTTAACTTCAGAAAGATTTAGCACCATGCCGTACTCGTCTAAGTCACCTTCCATGGACACAAAGAGGACATAGTTGTGGCCATGACCCGGAGCTTTGGCACAGGGGCCAAACCGTTCAGCATTGGCCGACTCCGACAGTTCTGGCAGCCAATAGCAGTGGCTAGCCGAAAACTGGGCCCGACGGTTGATGATGCATTTCATAAAATGTAACAACGAATTTCAAAACGTAAAGTTGAGTAACAAGCCACCTCCTTCAGCATAGTCTAATTCTTGGTCCTTTGCGGGCTTGGCCTGGCTGGGTTTGTGGAGTTTGCCCTAGGGGTTTCTGGAGTTAAGCGATCTCAGACCTTGGCTCAGGATCGGTAAAGATTTACTGAAGTGAAGAGTCGGTCAGTTGGGCCTAAACCCTTGCCCCATAGGGGTTGCCAGGCATGGGTCGAGGTTCTTGTGAAAACTTCATGAGTTGTTGACATCAAAATCTTTTCGTAAAATTGAATACAGAAATGCTATCCCGTTCATCCAGGCGAGGCATGGAGCGGTCAACTCTTTTCCTTGGCCCTGGACGGAAGTAAGGAGTCTATCTCCTGAAGGAACGCGCCCTGCCTGAGCTGCTGTTCAATTTTTGGTTAGACAGGAGTCGCCCTATGAAACTCTGCTATCGCGGCATTGGCTATGAATACAATCCGCCTTCTTTAGAGGTCAAGGAGAGTGAGATCACGGGTTGTTATCGAGGTCGTCCGCTTCGATTTTCCTATGCTAGTCACGTTCCAGTTCCCCAACCAGTGGCCCATCTGACCTATCGGGGAGTGGGCTACACGACTTCGTCTGAGGGCCAATCGCAGGCACCAAGCCCTGCCCCTGAAACCCGGCAACCGATCTTTCAAGCTGTTCGCACGGTCGAAAACCCGGCCTTAAAGGAGCGGCGTTATCTGTTGCAGGAGGCCGCAGAAGCCCACCGAAAAAACATTCAGCGATCGCTGGATCATCGCTTAGCCGTGGCAAGAGCCCAGGGTAACGAAAAGCTCGTTCAACAGCTGGAAGAGGAACTGCATCAGTTGGTCTAGGGCTGGGCTGAGGATCGCCCCTCCCTGGTACCGATTGAGAGGATTGAGTTTGCGCTGTAGCTGGAGCAGCCAGGGGCACCCCCGAGGGGGTGTCCTTTTCTTATCGATGGAGCTGAGATCCCGGGCTTAGGTACAGTGGTTACTGAGACGACCAAGGCCGATGAAGCCTCTGGGGAGATTGGCGATGGTAAGCTGTTACGCATTTAGATTGCATGCCTCCTCCCAAAAGGCTCTTGCGGCCAATACCTTTCATTGATTAGCTAGTGCAGTTTAGATGACTAACAGCTTAGCTCAGGTTCTGAGGTTGTAGCGGAGGGTTCTGAAACGACAGAGGTGGTTGAGGCCGGTACTGAGGTTCCTTAATCTGGTCAAACCGCCCCAGTATTTATCCCAAGATAAAAATGCTGACAACAAAATGCCTATCTGTAGTCGGAACACTACGAATAGGCATTCTTCGTTATAGGATAGCCGATTGCAGCAGGTTGACTTTATAGAGAACGAAGGCTCTCAGTTAACTCATGTGCGAGCACCTGTTCAGAAGTTGGGGGTCGATAGGTCAGTCGAGATACTACCACAAAGGCCACCAGTCCGAGCAGTGGGCTAATCAGCGTAGGAAAGCCATCAAAATCACTGTTCAATAGGCTATTGGGGATGTAAAGGAGTGTGTTTTCTACTCCAAACATGGTTGGCATCAATACAAACAGGATGAACCTGGAAAGTGAACCGACAGCAATACAAGCAAGGGCCCCCTGCCAGGTGGCCTTTGGCCAGAATAGGCCCCCAATGAGGGGTACTACCAATCCTGCGAAGCTCATATCAAAGGCGAGTAGCAGCAGAACACCGGTTTGGGGAACCCGCAACCCAAGGAATACCCCCAAAATCGTGATAACCACAGCCATAAGGCGGGTTAGCAATAGCAGTCTATCGCCTCCGCCGCTGTGGGAAGTGGCATGGCGAATGCCCAAAACATTGTGAGCCAATACCGAAGAAGTGCCTAAAATAGCCCCATCAGCAGTAGAAAGCGACGCCGATAGGATGGCTGCCAGCACCAGCAAGCCTAATAGGGCTGGGATCACATTTTGTAGCAGTGCGAAGAGCACCGGACCATCGGCTGTCAGGTTGAATTGTTCAAGAATGCTGCCGGATGATAAGGCAATCAGGGCAAAGGGAATACCAATCAGTAGGGTGCCAGCTGAGGCGAAGTAGCAGCTTCTCTGGGCTGTTTCAGGCGTTTCTGCAGCAAAGATACGAGCCATGAAGTCGATGGCCACCATATTGCCGAATCCCAGGGCAATGATACTAGCCCAGTTAATGGCGGCTCCAGAGCCCACAGAAGTTAGCTGCTCTAGGGCTAGAGGCCCCATACCTGGAGCAATGGTCAGGCCGAAGTTGGCCAAGACGTAAATTAACAAGGCTACAGAACCCAGCAGGGCAATAATGACCTGGATAAAATCGGTATAGGCAACGGCAAAAAGGCCACCCGACACTGTGTAGACCAGAACTAGGGTCGCCAGAAGGGTGATGCCACCAAAATAGCTTGTGCCTAAAAAGGTTTGAAACATGTAGCCGCCAGCAACTAAATTGCCCGCTAGCAAAAATGAAAAGCTCACGGACATAATGCAGGCTGCAATCAACTCGACCCAACGGCCATACTTGACTCGATAGAAATCTGGAATGGTGATTAGCCCCATGCGATTCATGGGTTTGGCTAAGAAGGTTCCGGTTAGAAAAAGGCAAAGGGCTAAGCCAACCGGCAGGGAAGCTCCTGCCCAAAACCCAAACTCCGAGGAAAGATCGGTATTCCCGAGTGTGGCATTAGAGTCTACGGACTGGGCCATGAGGGTGGCGGCCATGATCATCAGCAGGAAGAGGGCCAGGGGGATGAAGATGGCGATGAAGGGGATGGTCTCCTCTGCCATGCCGAAGATGGCAGAGCCAAACCACGGCCGGCCACAATGAAGTTAACGCTATCTCCCTTAACTTGCTGAGAAGCCCATACTCCAATGCCTAACGTGGCAAGAAGAAATAGAATAATTCCCCAAAACAAAATTCCATGCTGCATCACACATCTCCCATGATTTAGATATCCATTACTGGATTAGATAAACCAAAACCCGGGAAAACTTGATTGCTTTGCTTGGCAATCAACTTCTCCCGGGCTTTTTTCCCTCCGTGCTCCCGATCGCAGAATTTCTTAGTTCAGCGCGCCATCGGGTTGCTTCTCTCGGACCAGACACCGAAAAGCAGTACTTTTGGCCGGAACCCTAGAAGCACAGTAATTTAATTTGAACAACCACCAACAGGCGATACAACCCCAAAATCACAGTTAAAAAGCCCTAGATCCCCGGTAGTTTCCCCGGTGAGAAACCCAATTTAGATTTGTGTCTCTAAGACTGGGATAAAAAATATCTATAGCAATTGCAGAACGAATAAAGAGTGTTGCTTGATACAAAAAACTGTGGATAGGTTGAGGGATAGAAATTCCAGCTCTAGGGGGTTGGATGAATTGGGGTAATAGTCTGGCCCTAGGGGCCTAGGCTTAGGCTACTGGCCGGTTATCTGAATTGACCAGCCCGCGGTGGGGAGCTGCTCAAAGCGCTTTTGCGGTTGCTGGTGTCAAGATGGCATGATAATTTGAGGCTTAATACTCCTGTTCATGGTCAGGTTGACCAAATCCCTAGGGGCATATATTATCTGTATGCATTTCAAATTAAATATTTTGTGAGCCTCTAGGGTTCCGATTCTTCCTAATGGTTGTCCTCATTAGTTTGAAGTATGGCTGGTCCGAGAGAGGCAGGTTAGGGAAGCAGTGCTGCTCTTAAGCATCGAGTTTCTGCTTTGTCTGATTACACGGCGGGATAAAAGCCCGGGAGATTGAAAGGCTCCGCGCACGAGAACCTCCGCGCATCCGGTG
>DVEE01000528.1 GCA_015295885.1 Leptolyngbyaceae cyanobacterium M65_K2018_010 | reverse complement strand
CGTAGCACGTCCGGTTCCGGCGGCTCCAGGGCCAGGGCCAGACCGGGGAAAATGTCTGTAACCAGGTTCAACCAGAGCAACTGCATGGCGTTCAGGGGTTGGCCCAGGCCCAGGCTAATGCCCGCCAACATCACCATAATTTCGCTCAGGTTGGTGGAGAGCAAGAAGTGTACCGACTTGCGAATGTTGTTGTAGATGGTGCGCCCCTGGCTCACCGCCACGGCCATGGTGGCCAGGTCGTCATCCTCCAGCACCACATCGGCCACTTCTCGAGCCACATCGGTGCCGGTGTGGCCCATGGCAATGCCGACTTCAGCGGCCTTAAGGGCGGGGGCGTCGTTGATGCCATCGCCGGTCATGGCCACCACCTTACCGGCCCGTTGCAGGGCCTGGACTACTTGCAGCTTGTTGGCCGGGCTAATGCGGGAAAAGATATGCACGCGATCGCACAGGGCCCCGACCACCTCCGGTGCCAGTTGGGTCAAATCCGTAGAGTCTAGAATTTGCAGTTGCTCACCCTGGCTCAGGTCCAAAGCCTGGCCGATGGCGTAGGCGGTGGGGCTCTGATCGCCGGTAATCATCACCGTTTCAATCCCAGCCTGGTGGAATACCCCCATCACCTCCTTCACCCCCGGACGAATCGGGTCGGCCAGACCGACCAGACCCAGCCAGACCAGGTTGTGATCTGGCTCCAGCGCAGGATCCTGGCTATGGCCGTAGGCCACCCCCAAAATCCGCAACCCCCTGGCTGCCATCCGCTCGTTTTCCGCCTCAATGGCCTGCCGCTGGAAGGGCGATAGCGGCCTTACCCGCCGGTCAGACCCCTGCCAGTTGCAAAGGGCAAGCACCTCGCAGGGGTTACCCTTAACAGCCATGAAATATTTCTGGCCGGGGGGGTGGTGCAGGGTGGTCATGACATTGCGATCTTCGCAGCGGTGCTGGATGGTAACCAGGGGAAAGTCTGCCCGCACCTGGGCCACATCCACCCCGGCCTTGAGGGCCAGATCCAGCAGAGCATTTTCTGTGGCCGACCCCTTCAGGGGCTGAGGGGAGCCGGGTTGGTACTCGCTTTCGTTGCAGAGCACAATCACCCGCAACAGTTGCTGTAGGGGATCGCTGGGGTCGGCAGCCTGGCTGCCAGACTGGGGGTGGGGTTGCTGGGGCCATGGGCCCTCCGTCATCACGAGTCGGCTGTGGTCTGTCTGCACTTCAACCACGGTCATTTGGTTGGTCGTGAGGGTACCGGTTTTATCCAGACAGAGGGCCTGCAGGGATCCCAGGGTTTCCACCGCATCTAACCGGCGAATCAGCACCTTGTGCTTGCGCATGTCGCGAATGCCCAGGGCCAGGGTGGTCGTGGCCACCGCGGGCAATCCCTCTGGCACGGCGGCCACGGCCAGGGCAATGGAGGTTTTCAGCATATCCAGCAGGGCATAGCCGCGCCACAGGCCCAGGGCAAACACCAGCCCACATACGGAACTGGAAAGCCAGACCAACTGGCCGCCGGCTCGATCTAACTGGCGTTCCATCGGGGTCGGCGGCGGTACGGCCTGGCCCACCATGGCCTGAATTTGGCCCATCTCCGTAGCCTGGGCAGTGGCCACGACCACGGCCAAGCCCTGCCCACCGGTGACCAGGGTGCCCATGTGTACCATGTTGGTGCGATCGCCCAGGGGTCGCTGGGGGTCTGTCAAGGCGGCGACGGTTTTGAGCACCGGCAAGCTCTCCCCGGTCAGAGCCGACTCATCCACGCTCAGGTGGTTGGCCTCAACCACCTTGGCATCGGCGGCCACGTAGGTGCCCGGGCGTAACACCAGCAGGTCGCCGGGCACAATGTCCTGGGCATTGAGCTCCTGCATTTCTCCCTGCCGGATCACCCAGGCCACTGGACTGACCAGTTGTTTCAGGGAGCGAATGATGCGATCGGATTGGGTTTCGGTGGTGTATCCGATGGCGGCGTTGATCAGCACCACCCCCATAATCACCAGGGCATCGGCCAGCCCCCCGGTGAATAGGGAAATTCCCGCCGCCGCCGATAACAGTGCCACAGGGGGTGTCTTGAACTGGTCGAAAAATAATCCCAACCGGGAGCGGGGTGGGGTCTCCGGGAGAAGGTTGGGGCCATAGGTTTGGCGGTTGAGGCGAACGGCCTGGGGCGATAATCCGGTTTCGGCGGAGGTGTGAAAGGTCTCGAGGACGGTGGTGAGGTCCTGGGTATGCCAGGGCGGGGAGGTGGGACTTTGGCAAGGAACCTGGGCCAGCTCAGTCGAGTTGCGCTCAGCCGAGCCAGTGGCCGGTGAGGGAGCGCGTTGGTGGGAGTGGATCAGGCGGACCAGGTGAGCAGCAATCCCTTGCCAGGCTTTTTGAGGGGGCCGTTCAGGGGCCGCGATCGCCGGGTCAAACAAAACCAACACATGCCCCGTCACGACACTGGCGGATACGGAGGTAATCCCCGCTACCTGGGGCAGACAACTTTCCACGTACTGTTTGAGCGAGCTTGACCCCCTTAACCCTTGCACATGGAAGCGGGCTCTTCCCCTCACCACGGTATGCAGGGCTTGAACCACGGCTTGAGGGCTAGAAGGGCCACTGCGGCGATTGGTCATGGCGTCACCCCACCGAAAGCCTCTACCCTCCATGGGCGGAGGCCTCTATTCACTATTGTAGGAACCGGGTTAGGGGGCCATAACCTAGGGTTACTAAACGCTACAAGGGATTACCAAAAGTAACGCGGGGGGATGCGGCCGTCAGGAGAGCTGGGAAGAGTCAAGCGTCTATCCCCTCCGCTCCCCGTCCTCCCCTCGATGACGCTCCGCCAGATGGAGCAGGATTTCCTCATGGCGCTGGCGGGTAATGGGATAAAACCGGGCCAGGGCGATCGCCATGAGTAACAGCACCATGGGTACCGGCCCAATGAAAATGCGGATAGCCAGCAGGGCCGACTCCGGTTGTTGGGTCGCCTCTGAAACAAACCCCGAAAGCTCTAGGGCAAACCCCACCAGCAACAGCCCCCCGGCTAAACCCACCTTTTGCAGTAGGGTCATAAAAGCGTAAAACATACCTTCCCGGCGCTGGCCGGTTTGTAGCTCATCCAGTTCAATCACATCGGGGAGCATGGCCCAGGGCACCACATAGGCAGCGGCCACCCCAAAACTCACCACAATGCAAAGGAAATACAGAGCAGCCACCTGGCCAGGTTGGATAAAAAATAAAGCCAGCTGGGCAATCACCCAGGTGCCCAGGCCGGCGTAGAAGGCTTCCTGCTTGCCAAAGCGGCGGCTCAGCAGATTGATGACGACCATCATAATAATCGCCGTTCCTTGAACCAACAGGGCGGCCAGAAAGTAGGAGTCCAGCCCCATATAAAAGGTGGCGTAGAACGGTATAACACTGGCCGTCATTTGTAGAGCTAGCCAGGCGAACAGGTAAATGCCCACCACAAACAAAAAGGCCCGGTTACGCAGTACCAGCCTCACCTGCTGGATGAAGGGTAGGGTTTCCTCCGCGGTCAGGTCCTGAGCCGGTTGCAAGGCTCCCCGCTGCACCGCATAGGGATAGGTGCCTAGCACACACCATAGCAGCGGCAATACCGCCAACACACTACACACGGCCGCCAACACCAGGTATTGCTGGCGACTATCCTCAATTAAGTTGGAAATCACCAGACCCAGGGCCAGGGCCGAAATCGCCCCGGTTAAGGACGAACCCAGTCGAAAGGCTGTCAACTCCGTGCGTTCGTCGTAGTCCTTAGTCAGTTCGGCGGTGAGGGTGGTGTAGGGCAGGTTCACCACCGTATAGAACACCTGAAACAGCAAAGACATAATCACGTAGTACCAAAACCTGGCCGTGTCGCTTTGCCAGCCGGGTACGATCCAAGTCAAGAAAAAGGTGAGACCAAAGGGCAGGGCTCCCAAAGCCATCCAGGGATAACGACGACCCCAGCGAGTACGGGTTTTGTCGCTCAAATAGCCAATCATGGGGTCGTTTACCGCATCCCAAATTCGGCCTATGGCTAGGACAGACCCAGCGGCCACCGGGCTCAGACCCGCCGTCGCCGTTAAAAAAATTAAAAACGAAAAGGCGAGCAGATTAGCCGTCATCCCGGGCCCAAAATCCCCCGCTCCAAAGGCCAGTTTGCCAGCTAGAGAGAAGGGTTTAGGTGCTTGGGAAGGGGCCGACGGTAAAGCAGGGTCAGGAATCATAGCTAGGCGGCTGGGTAGATGGTCAGTTCAAGATAGCGCCCTCAGTGTATTATTTCCCCATAACAAACGGTCTTTATTAATTGCCGCTGTAAATTGACCGGTTCCCTGGATGGTGGCTATGGCTGATTACTACGTAAGTTGGGATGACTACCACCGAGACATTGAAAAGCTAGCCATCCAAATCTACGAATCTGGATGGGAATTTAATCAGATCGTTTGCCTAGCCAAGGGCGGGTTACGGGTGGGCGATACCCTCTGTCGTCTCTTTGACGCTCCCCTAGCGATTCTGTCCACGGCCTCCTACGGCGGTACCGAGGGTCGTACCCGCGGCCACCTGACCTTTTCCCGCGACCTCAGCATGACTACGGCAGGACTGGGCAACCGGGTGCTGTTGGTGGATGATCTGGTGGATTCGGGCTACAGCCTGGATCGCTCGATCATGTGGTTAAAACTCAAATACGGCTTTTACATTGAAGAGATGCGCACCGCTGTGCTCTGGTACAAGGCCGCTTCCTTCATTAAGCCTGATTATTATGTGGTGCATCTGCCCGATAACCCGTGGATTCATCAGCCCTTTGAGCGTTACGAAATGATGACCCCGGCAGACCTTGTGGCGAGTTATGCCAGGGCA
>DVEE01000067.1 GCA_015295885.1 Leptolyngbyaceae cyanobacterium M65_K2018_010 | reverse complement strand
AAGGCGATTGCGGTTTTCGTAATGCTCTCCCACAAAGGCTCGCTCTCGACCGTAGGGGCCGTCACACCAGGTTTTTTGATTCAGGTTGACGGTTTCCAGTTCTGGCCACTGTAGGGATTGAAAGAAGCGGTTGATAAGGTTGCGTTGGTATTGCGAGGTTTCGAAGGGACCCGGGGGAAGCTCAGGGCCACTGGTCGTCCCGGTCAGCACGTCGATCACCAGGCTGGTGGCATCATTGCTGGAGTCGACAATCATGTCGCGCAGGGCCCGGTCTAGCTCTGCGCTGGGAGGCACCATGCCCTGCTCCAGCCACTCCTGGGCCGCCACCAGGTAAAACAACTTCACCACACTGGCCGGATAGATCAACTCTACCCCCCGGTAGCTGGCTCCCCGTGGGCGATGTTGCCAAAACTCTGTGGCGCTGAGGGCACCGCCGGTATTGGTGATGTAGGGCGGGTCATAGACAATCCAGGTAACGGCAATCTGGGTCTGGGCCAGGCTGGGAAAGTCGGCCCAAAGTTGATCGAGCACCTGAGTCAGGCGCTGGTTGAGGTCAGGATCGGGGTCAAAAAACGTTTTCATCACTACCCTTGGGGCTCACAGAGGACCAACCATTAACCCTTACAATAATGGACCAGTCACCTGCACCGGTCTAACCCATGGCGGACGATCAATTTAGCCTGTTTTCAACGGATGACGCGATCGCAGTTTCTCCCTCAACGGACTACGAAGCCATTGCCCCGGGTACCTACGATTCCTTGGAGAGCTTGGCGGTTCACTGCCACGCTTGTCAACGGTGCGGACTCGCGGCTGGACGGACCCATGTGGTGGTGAGTCGGGGCAATGCCACGGCCCCCATTTTGATCATTGGGGAAGGCCCGGGCCAGCAGGAGGACGAGCAGGGGCTTCCCTTTGTGGGGAAATCGGGCCAACTGCTGGATAAAATTTTGGCCTCCGTGCGGTTGGATACGGAGCGGGATGTGTACATCTGCAATATCGTCAAATGTCGCCCCCCCGATAACCGGGTGCCGACCGCCGATGAGATGGCGGCCTGCCAGGGCTATCTACTGGAACAGATCCGCCTGGTCGATCCCAAAATCATCCTCTTGACAGGGGCCACCGCCGTGAAGGGCATTCTGGGGCTTAAGGAGGGCATCACCAAAATCCGCGG
>DVEE01000464.1 GCA_015295885.1 Leptolyngbyaceae cyanobacterium M65_K2018_010 | reverse complement strand
ATTAAATCCCCCACCGGATTCTGACTCACCGCATTGCCCACCGCCCTCGCCGCCGTGGGTCGGCCCAGGGCCTCGGCTAGGCGCCGATAGGTGGTCAGGCTACCCCCAGGGATATCGAGCAAGGCACGCCAGACCTGAAGTTGAAAGGGAGAGCCCTTGACCCATAGCACCAGGGGCTGGCGCTCACCTGCAGCCCCAGCAAAGATGCGATCGCAGATTTCTTGAGTCCTGGATTGATCCAGGATCAACTCTGCCTGGGGCCAGGCTCGGCGCAGTGCTAGTTCCGCCAGGGCTGGCTCCCTGTGATCCAGAAAACTCAGGTTACAGATGCCCCGGCGGGTGGTTGCAATCAGGCTGTACCCAAAGGGAGTGGAATGCAGACCATAGCTTATTTCCAACCCCGCGCCTACCGCTTGGCCTGGCCCTGGCGGCATGGCCTCCAACTGGACCCATGGATCGGGCCGTTGCTCTGGTCCAGATCTCCCCACCACTGCCATCCACTCAAGCCTGCGTTTTGCCTCGGCCATCCTATACCGGTTCTCTGGATAGCAACTACCCATTCATCCCTCCCCCACTACTCAACCCATAACCCATCTCCTCTGAATTCTGCCCCTTCCCCCTCCTGCTTATACCCATCCACCCCGTTTGTCGGCACAATGGTACTGACCCGTCACCCAGGACACTAAAACCATGCGACTCCTCCATACCATGCTACGCGTAGGCGATCTGGAGCGTTCCCTCGCCTTTTACTGTGATGTCCTGGGAATGCGCTTGCTGCGGAAAAAAGACTACCCCGGCGGTGAATTTACCCTGGCCTTTGTGGGCTATGGCGACGAGTCGGATCACACCGTGCTAGAACTCACCTACAACTGGGGGGTAGATTCCTATGACCTGGGGAATGCCTACGGCCACATCGCCATCGGGGTTGATGACATCTATAAGACCTGCGAGCAAATCAAAGCCATGGGTGGCCAGGTCGTACGCGAACCCGGCCCGATGAAGCACGGCTCCACCGTGATCGCCTTTGTCCAAGACCCGGATGGCTACAAAGTTGAGCTGATTCAACTGGGCACCTCCGAGGGGCAGCGAGGAACGATCGCTGAGCCCCAAATGGCCACGAGCTAATCAGCCCTTGGATCAGTCACCCCCACCCCTCCATCCCACTATCCCTAC
>DVEE01000324.1 GCA_015295885.1 Leptolyngbyaceae cyanobacterium M65_K2018_010 | reverse complement strand
CGGGTGACCGTGAGGATAGTGCCACAGAAACATACCGCCGATGGCCCCCAGGGCACAGGTAAGGGTGCAAGGGTGCGGTAAGAGCGCACCAGCAGCATCGAGAGGTGCTGGCTCGGTAAACCCCGGTCGGGAGCAAGGTCGTAGGGGCCAAGGTTGGTCTTTTTCCAGCCCCGTGATTGGGTACCGCAGGAGGCGGCTGGTAACAGTCGTCCCAGATAGATAACCACCCTCCTGGCCGCAGGAGAACAGAACCCGGCTTACCACTAACTCCTTCCCGACTTTTCTGGATTTTTCTGGCTCGCTCAGCTACGGACTGACAACTGGGCTGCGGGCAGCTACAAATTGGCCCATACCCCGCTGACGTAACATCTGTATGGTTGATGTCCGGCCTTCTCCCTCGCAACAACGGTTGCAGCAGTGCCTGTCGAAATTGGGGTTACCCGCCGATCTGCAGGTCAACTGGCAGCGCCTCGATCAAGCTCTGACCCACCCCTCAGCCCAGGCCTCAGACCACTACGAGCAGTTGGAACTACTGGGCGATGCGGTACTCCGGCTAGCAGCTACGGAATGCTTACAGGAGTCCTTTCCCCAAGCCTCCGTGGGGGAACTCTCGGTGCTGAGAAATGAGCTAATTAGCGATCGCAACCTGGCTGAGTTAGCCAGCCAACTGGGCCTAGAAACCTACCTGATTACCGCCCCTACCCTCAAACCCCGCGCCATCCCAGCCCCGCGCCTTGCCGATGCCTTCGAAGCCGTGGTCGCGGTGCTCTATCTCGAAACCCGTAATTTACAACTGATTCGTCCCTGGCTAGACCCCCATTTTCAACGCCTGGCTCAACGCCTACGCCAGGATCCAGCCCGCCTGAACTATAAAGACGCGCTGCAGAAACTGACCCAGGCTCGAAGCCGCCGCCTACCCGACTATCACACCACAGAACAACATCCCATAGATGGCCATCCCCACCGTTACTATGCGGAAGTTTGGTATCAAGCCACCTGCTGGGGCAGGGGCGAGGGGCCTACTAAGAAACAAGCCGAACAAGCCGCCGCCGCCGAGGCCTACCAGCGACTTCAGGCTACCGCCACGGAGTAAACACATAATAAGTTTGCTTGGCCAGATAAAAAACATAGGTTATACCTGGAAGCGGACGTGGGAGGTCAGCCTGCCCTGCGAGCCTTTGAGTTCCTGACGGCTAAGATTAGTTTTCCGGTTAAATCTATGCGTTATTCCTCCTGGCTTACCGCCACTCTTTTGGTTAGCCTGTCTAGCGGAACTCTGCCAGCCTGGGCGGATACCACGATCAAGGAAGGGGCCATTCCCCACCTTTCTGAGCTCGAGACTGTTCCTGATATCACCATCCAAAACACGGATCATTTCCTTGATCTCACCCACACCATCTCGCCCATCACCATGGCAGATGTGTTGCGCAGTGATCCCTACAGCACAGCCAACCTCGATCGTCTGGCCGAGCAGATGAACCAACGGCTGAATGGCCCATCAGAGGAGTCTCCCTTTGTTATTGGTGGTTTAGATCTGTCCTTCCTGGATAACTTTCTAGATGAGGACGGCAACTTAGACCTACCCCTGGGCCTCACCGTTTACAACGTCATGGGATTAACCTCCATAGGCTTTGGCACAAAGTTTTAACCCCTGGCCGGTATACTTTGACTACCGGCACAAAAAAACGGGGCAAGGTTCTTTGGGCGTTGATCTGCGCAGCTACGTTTACATTGACAGTCTGCAACCCCAGCATGCGGCCTACATGGGCACGGTATCCCTGGGTTTTTTGCCCTTACCCGGTGATGCCTCCCTATGGATTGAGATTTCCCCCGGCATCGAAATTAACCGCATCCTGGATATTGGCCTGAAAGCCGCCGTAGTTCGCCCTGGCACCCTGATTGTAGAGCGTCTCTATGGCCTGCTGGAAGTCCATGCTAGTAAGCAGGGGGAAGTACATACGGCTGGCCATGCCATGCTCGATGCCCTGGGAGTCCATTACCGGGAGCGGCTTAAGCCTCGGATTATTTCCAGCCAGGTGATTCGCAACCTCGATCCCCATCACGTTCAGTTAATCAACCGCAACCGTCGAGGCAATATGATTGTGGCCGGTCAAACCCTCTATGTGTTTGAGGTTGAGCCTGCCGCCTACGCCTCTTTAGCCGCCAACGAAGCCGAAAAGGCAGCTCTGATCAATATTTTACAAATTAGCTCGGTGGGTAGCTTTGGGCGATTGTATCTGGGCGGCGAAGAGCGCGACATTTTGGCGGCCCAACAAGCGGTACTAGCCACCATGGAAGCCATCCCCGGACGGGAACATTTTGGCCGCCAACGCAACGAGTAGCCCCATCTGGGGTGCCTTTAAAGGGGAGAGGGAATCAGCCCAGGCTGCCACTCCACCCCAGTTTGAAACCAGCCAGCCAGCGTCCAGGAACCTATGCCAGGTATCAACGTCTCTAAGGAGGCGGCATACTCCTTATTGGTTCTGGCTGGCCGCCACCTCTGACTAGAGCGCCCAGCCTGCCGACCCCTGAGCCAGTCCTCGGATTAATAAATGGGTTGTGGTAGGATGTTACAGCTGCTTAAGAAACTTAAAGATTTATTGAGTTTCTGGGCTTCATGCTTGACGTTCGTAAAGGAATATCGATCCATGACTCCGAACACACTTCGCGTCGCTCTTGGTCTAGTCGTTTTAGGTGCAGCTCCGGTGAGTCTGGCAACATTCCCCCAAGAAGCGCTGTCTAACACGACGACTCCCAAGGTAGAGCAGCAGGCCAAGGCCGCCATGACCATTGCTGACATTGCCTCTGGCAACGAAAATTTTGAAATTTTGACTGCGGCCCTGGAAGCCGCCGACCTCACCGAGGTTTTGAGCAATGGCGATATTACCGTAACCGTTTTTGCGCCTACCGACGCCGCCTTTGAAGCCTTGCCCGCCGGCACCCTGGAAGCCTTGCTCCAACCTGAAAACCGGGATCAGCTGATCCAAATTTTGACCTACCACGTTGTCGATGGTGCCGTCCTGTCCACCGACCTGGTCTCCGGTGAAGTTCCTACCCTGGCCGGTGAATCGGTCACGGTCATGGTGAATGGTGAAGGGGTAACCGTCAACCAAGCCAACGTGGTAGCCGCGGACATCGAAGCCAGTAATGGGGTCATCCACGTGATTGATTCTGTGCTGCTGCCCATGTAGACGGCTTCCCAGTCTAGCTACCCAGCTTTGACTTGAAAACGGTGTTGGTTCCTTAAAGAACTGGCACCGTTTCTTATTGTTTTAGTAAAAGCACCGCAGGGGCTGCATGCTTCAAGGGCTTCAGTTGAAGTATCATCCCAGTAGAGGCATCTGCGGAGACTAAGCCTGGTAAGTCAGTGAACTCATTGTTGGCCAATCGCCACCCCTGTGAGGAAGCCAGGCCAAAGGGGCATTATTGAACTACCGGTTGATTGCATTAACTTTGAGCGCATGAAGGATTCAACTACAGGGGATCAGAAACAATTGTTGCTGATCGACGATGATCCAAATTTGATTTTGCTAGTCAAGGATTACCTCGAATTTCGTGGCTACGAGGTCAAAACCGCGGGCAATGGCCGTGAAGCCTTAGAGCTCTTAGATCACAGCGTCCCAGATATGATCATCTGCGATGTGATGATGCCGGAAATGGATGGTCATACCTTTGTCAAGCAGGTGCGGGAAAATCCCACCACGGAGTGGATTCCCATTCTGTTTCTATCGGCTAAGGGCCAAAGTCAGGATCGGGTCAAGGGCTTAAATACGGGTGCTGATGTCTATATGGTTAAGCCCTTTGAGCCGGAAGAACTGGTGGCTCAGGTGGAATCTTCCCTGAAACAGGCTTCTCGACTGATCAAGCAGCAGGTGAAGCCCGGCAGCGGACCTGCGATTCAAGTTCCCTTTGATGTCGAGCTGACCCCCACGGAGCTACGTGTAGTGCAATTTGTAGCCCGAGGCATGGCTAACCGGGAAATTGCCGATGAACTGCAGGTCAGCCAGCGCACCATTGAAAGCCATGTGAGCAATATGTTGGGTAAAACCGGCCTGCATAACCGCACGGAGCTGGCCCGCTGGGCAATTGAGAACAACAAGGCTTAGCCAAGCTGTCTTGCTATACTAGGGAATACCTTTGCTGGTGTAGCTCAGTTGGTAGAGCAGCTGATTTGTAATCAGCCGGTCGCAAGTTCGAGTCTTGTCACCAGCTTTTCTGAAAACCCCTGTAGCCATTAGGCTTCAGTTTTTTCTGATGGCCTCAGAGCTGCAAAGCATGAGTACTTGTGTACTTACTGCTCAGTAGCCAACCGGCAGCAGCCACGAGTTATGTCAATGCGCTTGGGTTAGGCGAACAAGTTTATCAGCAAGCGTTGCATTGGTTTGAGTTCAGTGCCTTTAGCGTATCAAATGTCAAGTACATAGCGGTGACGCGACAGCTAGATTGGCGGATTGCCGTAGCTGAGCAACGGTGAGCCAACCCGATAGATGCCCCTGTCGCCGTAGTCGCCATTGGAAGAACGACGGCCCGAGTTGAGTCAGGGAATGAGGTTCACTGTCGCGACACCTAAGATCGCGGCAAACGACAACCAAGATCACGCCTGTGCCGGGTCCTAAGGTGTAGTCTTGTGCGATTTGGACTGGGCGGAGCGAGTGGCCACAGCGCGCTTACGATAGCTATCGGTTTGAATCTCAACAATCAAGGCATGATGCACCAACCGGTCAACGGCGGCTAGCGTCATCATGTCATCGGCAAAGATAGCATTTCATTGACTGAAGGGCTGATTGGCCGTCACCAGCAGACTGTGACGTTCATAGCGATGGGCAATGAGTTCAAAGAGAACAGAGGTTTCGGCT
>DVEE01000097.1 GCA_015295885.1 Leptolyngbyaceae cyanobacterium M65_K2018_010 | reverse complement strand
CCCCCAAGCCGTCAGTTTCCTCAACCAACCAGATGGTGAATTAGCGACTCTAACCGATGGGGCACGGCAGGCTCTCATTGCTCAGTTAGTGGATTTACTTAAATCTATGAAACCTGAGGAAGTTTATGTTACTTACCGTCACGATAAGCATCCAGATCACGAAGAGGCGGCCCAGCTAGTCCGAGCAGCCATTGATCAAGCTGGACTCTCCATACAACTGATGGAATATCCCATTTGGAGTCTTTATCAGCCTCTTAATTTTGACTTTAGAGCTCCCGAGTTCAGGACCCTCCATCGATTGCCTATTCAAGCGGTGCGAGCCCAAAAGTTACGGGCAATTACCTGTCATCGTTCTCAGTACGAACCGATACCACCAGACACCCACGGAGGCTTACCCAAGGGTTTTATAGAACGACTCTCTTCTCCCTACGAATTCTTCTTTGTGAGTTCCTCCTCGAGGCGCTAGGACTTGCCATTACATCTGGGTAGCCCGTTGATAAAACCCCGTCATATCCTCTAGCCATTGCCGACGTGACTCGTCCCAGGTATAGAACATGTGCCCTCCCTGAAAATGCCGCAGGGTGAGGTTGGGGCGAATTTCGGGATTGAGGGCCATGAGGTCGGCCAGGAAATTGGAAGCAAAGTAGGGGGTGACCAGGTCAAAAATGCCGTGGTTGATAGCCACCTGCATGTGTGGATTCAGGCTCATGCCAATCCGCAGATCATCCACCGCCCCCACAAAGCCCTGGTTAAAACCACTGTCGGGTAAAAACTTCCAAGCCTTGAAGACCTCGTAGCTGAGCAGATTGTAGGTGAGAGGAGTCTTTACGCCCAGGGTATCGCGCAGGTGACTGTTAATAGCGCCGGTAAACAGCCGATCGACCCCATCCAGAGTCGGATCGGGGCCTTCGCTGAGCAGGCGATCGGGAAACGGGTCGATCGCCGTCACCGAGGCATCGTAGATGCCCAGCACCCGTTGCTGGTCACGCAACAGTTCTCGGGCAAAGATGGTGATATCCAACCGGCCTCGGTAGCGCTGCACCACCTTTAGGGGTAAGCCCACCAAGTCCGCCAACTGCTGGTACACCCGCTGACGGTCCTGCTCCGGTGCTAGGTCACCCAGGGCCAGAAAGGGGATCAGGGTCTGGCGCGCAAAGACTTCCGCTTTAGCCCCGTGGGCGGCGGGAGAGTCGGGGGTTGACACCCGACCGTGGAGTACTGCTGTGGCCGCCATAGAAGGAATGGCGGTGGCCCAGCCAGCGATGGTATAGTCGGTGCCACCCAGGAGCTCAAACTCTAGCACGGGGGAGATAATAATCGCGCCGCACAGCCCCACGCCAAAATCTTGTTGCAACTGGCGAGCCAGCTTGGCCACCCGAAACCCCCCGTAACTCTCTCCCGCAATAAACAGGGGTGAGAGCCAGCGATTTTGCTCGGAAAGATAGCCCTGAATAAATTCCCCCAGGGCTCTGAGATCCCGCTCCATCTCCCAGAATTTCTTGTCCTGGGTTTTGTCCGGTTCTTTGTCATTGGGTTTATCGGCAGGTTTGTCCACTGCTTTCTCGGCTTTTTCCTCATCCTTGGGTAGGCTGCGGCTAAAGCCCGTTCCCAAAGGGTCGATAAACACTAAATCCGTGAAGGTCAGCCAAGTTTCGGCATTGTCCACCACCCGCACCGGCGGCTTAGGCAGGCTGCCATCGGGATTAAAGTACACTCGCCTGGGGCCGAGGCCGCCCATGTGGAGGTAGGCCGAGGCCGCCCCGGGGCCGCCATTGAACACGAAGGTAAGGGGGCGGGTGGTCTTGTCCTGGTTGGCGACGGTGTAGGCGACGTGGAACAGTTCGGCAATGGGCTTGTCATGCTCATAGAGGGTTTGCCACTGGGCCGAGGCAGTGTAGGCGAGTTCACCCTGGGGGGTGGGCAGGGTGTGGTGGGTGGTGCTGCCCTGACGGTTAGCCATGGAGGGGGGGTCAGTCATCGATCAAAGGGTGATAAGAACTATTTCATGAGACCACAAAACCTTACGGCTCAGAGCCCCTCTCCCCAACTTGGGTTACGCAGCAGGCCAAACGCAGCGAATAGGCTGCCTCCGGCTCGACCTGAAACTTTGGGGCAGTCTCGGGACTCCTTTGTCCAGAACAAGTTAAGCCTGGGTAAAGTATGCGGTCAACTCCACCGGTCTGGCCTCAGCCCTGGCTAGAGTAGGGTTTACAGCCATTAATCGCCCAGAGGACCCGATGCGATCGCAGCTCATCTACCTGATCAACGCCTTGGACAATGTCTATAGCGGCTGGATTCTATGGAACTTATTTTTAGCCTTTGTGCCGCTTCTCCTCAGTTTCCGTCTATTTCGACCCAAGGCCATCCCTAAACCCTGGTTTTGGACCACCTGTGTACTGGTTGGGGCAATCGGCATGGCCGGCTTTTGGCAACGGAGCCCGATCTCCCTGGATCGCTGGATCAGCCTCCTGGGCGATAGCCTGAGGGGAGATTTAGGGGCCTTTTTGAGATTGAGTTGGCTGGCTGTTGTGATGGCCTTTGTGGTGGCCTTGGGGCTTTGGGGATTAAACCCTCGCCAACCTCACCGGGCCTGGCTCTGGGGTTTAGGGGTTGGGGTATTTTTAGCCCTTCTACCCAATGCCCCCTACGTGCTCACGGATATTGTTCACCTGATTCGAGGTCTCCGTTATGAACAACTCATGCCCGCCTGGGTCGTGATCCTATTTTTCTTGCCTATCCACCTGACCGCCATTGTCCTGGGGTTTGAAGCCTACGTGATTTCGATTCTGAATGTGGCCTATTACTTGAAACAGCAGGAAGCCGCAGCCTGGATCCTACCGACAGAATTGCTCATCCACGCCCTCTGCGCTGTCGGTATTTTTTTGGGACGGTTCATTCGGTTCAACAGTTGGGACTTACTCACCGATCCCCTCGACGTGGCCATGGTGACCCTGAATGCGCTCACCTCAAAGCGGCCGTTAGCAGTCGTAGGGGTCATCTTTCTGAGCTTAACCGCCCTCTACTGGGTGATGAAACAAATTACCCTGGGCCTCAAGTTACGGATTCGTTACGCTCAACAGGGACTGGATGTGCTGGACTAGAGCCACTGTTGTCCGTCCCTCTACCTAGGCCCGATTAGCGGCGTTGATTTCATCCAAAATGGCCTGGGCCCCTTGGGCCCGAAGCTGCTGAGCCAGTTGGGTGCCCAGGGCCTCGGCCTCAGCCGAGGGACCCTGCACTGTGTTTTGAATCAATTGCTGCCCATCTAGGCTAGCCACCAGGCCAGTGAGGGTCAGAGTATCCTCATCGAGGTGGGTGTTCACCCCGATCGGCACCTGGCAGCCCCCCTCCAACTCTCGCAGAAAGGCCCGTTCAGCCAGGCAACGGGCGGTGGTTGGGGCGTGCGAAAGTACGCTCAGGAGTTTGAGAATATCCTCATCGCCTTCACGACATTCAATCCCCAGGGCTCCCTGACCCACGGCATGGAGAGAAATGTCAGCCGGTAGAATTTCATGGATGCGATCGCCCATGTCCATCCGCTGGAGCCCAGCCACGGCCAGAATAATGCCGTCGTAGCCGCCCTCATCAAGCTTGCGCAGGCGAGTGTTGAGGTTGCCGCGAATATCTTTGAAGGTGAGATGAGGGTAGTGGTGACGGAGTTGAGCCAACCGTCGTAGGGAGGAGGTGCCGATCACCGCCCCCGGCGGCAGGGTGGCCAGGGTTTTGTCCCTATGGCTGGGATGAATCACCAGGGCATCGGCGGGATCCTCTCGCTCGGTGATGCAACCCAGCATTAACCCTTCGGGCAAACGGGTAGGCAAATCTTTGAGGGAATGTACCGCAAAGTCGCTATCACCCCGCAGCATGGAGTCTTCCAATTCCTGAGTAAACAGGCCCTTATCGCCAATTTTCGACAGCGATACATCCAGTACCTTGTCGCCCTGGGTTTCCATGGTGACCACCTCAAACCCTAGCTCGGGGAAATGGCGCTGCAGCTCATCGCGCACCCAGTGGGTTTGAATCAGGGCCAGTTGGCTCTTGCGAGAGACAATGCGAATGGTGCGCGGGGTAGGCGAAACAACGGGGAATGCAGTGGATTGCATGGATTAAAACGGGGTTGGCAAAAGAATCAACTTTCACCGCCGGAAAGGGCGGAGTCCATCGGATCTTAGGGTACAGTAATCCGGCACTCCCCACGGTCTGCACTCAGGAGATGTTAAGGGCTTGTCACACTTAAGATCTATGATCGGGATGCAGATTAGGGTCGGGCTTTGTCATATCAGCATCGCCATTGCCGTGGAAATGGGTTCACTGGAGCGTTGTCGGCCGTAGCCATGGTGACGGCGGTCATCAGTGGAGGGGGTCTTGTCTCTATCGTCTCAGCCGTACCAGCCCTAGCCCAGGCTCTGCAACCGGCAGTCCGGGACGCTTTTCTAGCCGATCCCCTCAGTGATATACCGCGCGATCCCCTACTGCCCAGCCCGCCCGTGCTGCGCCCCCTTAGCCCCCTGGAACGGTTCGTTCTGGAGCAGGAGTTAGATCAATTGGCCCTAGAGGCTGAAAGCCTTGCTCAATCCGGGGCTGCGGATGCAGCCATAGACCCGTGGATGCGTGAAATAAGGCTCAGGCGGTTGCTGGGCCTCGATGCCGAACTAACGGCCATGGATCGGGTGGATCAAAACCTACGGAATCTGAACGCGACCCAGGCACTGCAACTGCTGTCGGCTCGGTTAGCGGTGATTCAACCCAGTCTAGAGATCCCCAATCCTGCCGATCGCGATCGCCTGGAGGCCGAGGGCGCGTGACTTGTTCCTCGCTCTCTGGGCCGTCGTCAGCTCTTCGAGAGTGGCGCGGAAAGCTTCGATCAGTTCGTGGGG
>DVEE01000518.1 GCA_015295885.1 Leptolyngbyaceae cyanobacterium M65_K2018_010 | reverse complement strand
AATCGGCTGCTGCGACCGGGGCCACTGCCTTAGGAACTCTTTCAGGTCAGCCCACTGCTCAGGGCCATAGATCGGGGGGAGTTGAATAAAGCATGGGCCTAGCCGTTCTTTCAGCGGTGCCAGGGTTTGCAAGAACTGGTGGGCTTCAGGGATAAAGGGCACCAGCTGGCCCCGGTGGGAAAAAGCTTGAGGGAGTTTTGGGCAAAACCGAAAGCTGGGCGGCATGGTGTTGGCCCAGCGCTCAATGGTGGTGGCATCGGGGCGGGAGTAAAAGGTGGTGTTGCCCTCTACCGCGGTCATGCGATCGCAGTACAGGCGCAAGAAATCCCTGGCTTTGCTCCCCCTAGGGTAAAACTCACCGACCCAGTCTTTATAGGCCCAAACAGCGCATCCGGTAAAGTAGGAATCGATCATGGGCTAGCAAAGACTCAGGGCAGCAAGGGTAGAAGGAATCCCGACTAAGACCCTACCATGCTCTGTTCAGCACCGATGGTACCCCTAGCCGTTAGACTCCAGGGATCCCAATAGCGAGAGGCTGAGGTGCCTTTAGCCTTGAATTACCCGTTCTTAACCTGCAGTTACCTTGGCTTAAACGGGAGTTCATGGTGCTAGTCAATAATTGCCTGGGATATGGTGGATCCACGTTTAGGTGACCCACCGCTTCTACCCCCTCTGGAGCCCTATTGACAGCAAGGATGACATTTAGATGAGTCTGAATCGTAGACAGTTACTAATGTTTTTTGGGGCCACCGCTGGCACCGTAGCCCTGGGGTCGATTGCCAAAACCGCTGGAGACAGTTGGGAACTGGGTTCCCAGACGGCCTCAGCTAGCACTGGCTTAGCCTTCAAACCCCCATGCCCGTAGTTACCCTCGGCCTGGCCCCTGGTCAACAAGCCACTGAATTGGCCACCTTTGTGGTGAAGGACGACCTGGTTTTACCCGAAGGGTATACCTACAAGGTGATTGCCGCCTGGGGCGACCCTGTGGGAGATTCTCGCTTCGGCTACAACAATGATTACCTGTCCTACATTGAAACGTCCCCGGGGCAGGGCTTCCTTGGCGTTAACTTTGAGTACATTAGTGCCTATACCTGGATGCAAACCTACAACCAGGTTCTGGGCAAAAATTTGCCCTTTGAGGAGGTGCGGGCAGCGGTAGAGGCGGCCGGTGACAAAGGGCTC
>DVEE01000341.1 GCA_015295885.1 Leptolyngbyaceae cyanobacterium M65_K2018_010 | reverse complement strand
GGGACACTCTGACGCCAGCCAGCCCTCCCCGGCCCGGCCGCCCGCGGCTCGATCAACCTCCGAGTCCGTTGCGGCGGCGCTGCCCAATTTTCCTCCAGTGGCGGCCCCCCTCCCATCGGCCTGGACACCGGTTGAAACCATTCAGCCCTTTGTGCCCCATCTAGAGTCCTCAGAGTTCCATCAGCGCTTGAAGGCGGTGGTCAAGGCAGGGTTTAGCCTGTCCTAGGGGAGCAGCGGGAAAATAAGATCCCGGGGGTGATCGGTCGTGACGGGGTGGGTCAGTGGGACAGATTCAAGTCAGGAGTCGGTACGTTTATTTTGGGCAGGTCCCTAGGGGTTGACCCGGAGTAGAATCGACGTACAATAATATAGTACAAATGATCTATCGCAATGGTTCAATACACCTTGGCTCAAAGTCCAGACGTAGTGTTAACGGTACCCGGCAAAGATTCTCCTCGGGCGCGGGAAAAAGCCATGGATCAGCTCATGACCCTGCTGGATGACGGGGAACTCACCACGTCGCTGGCCGACGGCTTTAGTGCCCAGCACCTGATTGAAGTGCAACCTCCCACCCCTTCTGCCCAGGCTCAGCAAGCCGAGGAAGCGGTCGTTCAGGCGATCCAGGTGCTGAACCAACTCGCGACCCTGAAGGTGAAGGTGCAGGAGGCTCGAGACGAAGCCTTGAAAGTTCGGTCGCTGGTCGATCTGCTCTTTACCGAGGAACCGATGACCGACACCCAACTGACAGAATTGCGGGAGGGCTTTAAGGTGTTAAAAACCTTTGCCCAAAGTAATCTCCGTTTTCGGGAGGCGAGAGGTCAGGCAGAGGCGGCTCGCCTGATCCTAGACCAGGCCCTGGGTCACTAAAGTGGATTGACCAACCACCCCTTAACCCGCTCCAGGCTGGCCCAGTCTGGTTTGCGGGTGAGGCCATCTTCAATGTTTTCCAACACTTCGGTGCGAAGTTCCGCTACGGCTTCCATCACCTGGGCGGCGACTTCCACGTGCTGGCGTACCCCTGGCTTACCGGCCTCCAGCATGGCCACGGCCAAATTCACCCGCCCTTGGGGATCCTGAGGGCTGAGCTTAACTGCCTTCTGAGCCGCCTTCACCGCCGCATTGGGCTTATCCGTGAGGAGGTAAAGCCAGGCTAGGCAAGCCCAGGCGGCACTACTTTTAGGAGCGCGATCG
>DVEE01000224.1 GCA_015295885.1 Leptolyngbyaceae cyanobacterium M65_K2018_010 | reverse complement strand
CTAAATGCGCCGAAATCAGGAAACTGGGCTACCATTTAGCCGATTTAGTCGATTCCGGCCATGCCAGGGCAAGATCTGTCCAATCCAGAGGTTGCCAGGCCGTGCCTAGGCGGTGCGGTCAAGGCTTTATCGGGGCAGATTTGGGGCCGGTGGTGGTGGCAGGGTTTCGTTCGGTGCGGGGAGACGGTGGGGCTTGCAAATTAAAAAGCTGTTTACGGGGGTAGTTGGGGTAGCCGGGGTTTGCCTCTTTGGTAGCTTACCGGCCAAGGCCACGGCGCGGTTACAAACCTGGCAGTTTGACACTGGCCAAAACCGTTTTATGTTCACCACCGAGAGCGGGGTTCAACCCCAGGTCAGTCTGCTCTCGAACCCCAAACGTCTGGTGATTGACCTGCCGGGCATTATCACCGACGAAGCCGTAGGAGACCAACTGATTGGGGGAGCGGTGCAGGCGGTCAAGGTGATGCAGGCCGATGCCCGTACCACCCGCATGGTGCTGGAGTTAGCCCCCGATTACCAGCTCGATCCCCAGCAGGTCAAGGTGTGGGGCCTGACCGACCATCAGTGGGTGGTGCAGTTACCCAGTGCCATTCCCCTGGCGACCCCCACGGCCCAGGCTAAGGCTGACCCCAGTCCTCTACCGCCCCTGCTCAGTCGCAACCAGGTCAGCTATATGCCCGTAGCCCTGGCGGCAACGGTGATTCAGGGGGTACAAACTACCCCCAATGGTTTTTTTATGCCCGTGGCGGGTGCTATCCCCCAGGTGCAAATCTATCGCACCCGTGACGCCCACCAAATGCGTCAGTTAGTGGTCGATGTGGTCAATGCCTCGATCCCCCCCCAGTTGACCCCGGAGGCCTTGCCCCATCACCGTTACGGTATTAGTCGCTGGGCCGTGACCCAGTTTCGCACCCTTCCCCCGGCGGTGCGTATTGCCCTCACCCTGGATGCAACCAGCCCCGATTGGCAGGTGACCCTAGCCCAGGGAGGGATTGTTCTCACCCCCGTGGGGGTAGCGGCTCCCCAAATTGCTACGGCACCCACCACCGTAGTGCTGCCAGTGCTCTCTACCGCCCAGGTGTCCTCTCCTAGCCAGCCCCCCAACCCAACAGCAAGCGCAGCCCCCCAACCCGCCCCCAGTTCGACCGCCTCAATTCCCAATCGGGAACGGGTGGTAGTCATGCTCGACCCTGGCCACGGGGGGGCTGACCCGGGTGCCATTGGCCTTGGTGGTCTCCAGGAGAAGGGGGTGGTGCTGGCCGTGGCCCAACAGGTTGCCGCTACTCTGCAAAGCCAGGGCATTACCGTTCGCATGACCCGTCAGGGGGATCAAACGGTGGATTTACAACCCCGGGTCGATATGGCAGCCGCGGCCCATGCCACCGTCTTTGTCAGCATCCATGCTAATGCGGTGAATATGCAGCGCCCGGAGGTGAACGGGCTAGAAACCTACTACTCCTCGGATTCTGGCCTAGCCCTGGCCACGGTCATCCATCGGCGAGTGCTGAGTAGCCTACCTATGGGCGATCGCGGCGTTAAACAGGCTCGTTTCTTTGTCCTGCGCCGCACCACCATGCCCGCCGCCCTGATTGAAATTGGCTTTGTTACCGGCGCCACCGATGCCCCCAAGCTACGGGACCCCCAGTGGCAAGCCCAGATGGGTCAGGCGATCGCCCAGGGCATTCTCGACTACCTGCGGGGTGGGCGCTAGGAGTTAGCGGCCAATCGCCTTGACCAAGACAATGCCGCCGAAGTACAAAAACAAGACGGCTCCCCCCAGTAAGCTCTGGGTTACCGGATCCGTGGAGGGCGTCAACACTGCCCCCAGCACCGCCGCGCCGAGCAATACATACCGCCAACCCGACAGCATTTGCCGGGAATTGATCACCCCAAGAAAACCCAAGAGTAGCTGCACCACCGGGATTTGAAAGGCCAGACCAGTGCTGAACAACAGCAACAGCACAAACTCAAAGTAGCGATCAATGGACCAGAGCTGCTCTACCACCTCTGCCCCGTAGCTGATGAAAAAATTCAGCGCCGCCGGAATCAGGGCCAGGTAGGCGAACAACAAGCCCGCAAAAAACAGGACACTCGACCCCAGCACCAGCGGACCAACCAGCCGTCGTTCGCGGCGAGTCAAGCCAGGCAGCACAAACATGACCACCTGGTAGAGGATAAACGGACTGGCCACCAGCAAGCCGCTGTAGCCCGCCACCTTAAGGGAAACAAAGAAATATTCTCCTGGCGAGAGCTGCAGGAACTTAGCCCCCTGGGCTGGTACTTCCAACAGACTGACGATGGTGTTGACCTGCCAAAAACACAGCACCACCCCCAGGACGACCGCAATTAGAGAGTAAAAAATGCGCTGGCGCAGTTCTTCCAAATGGTCGAACAGCGACATTTCAACGTCGTAGGGAACCTCGTCCAAATCCACCTCGGGCTGGGCTGGAGCGGAGTTTAGACCGGCCGTCTGGGTCTTGGCGGTATCAAGCTCGGTGGGCGGCGTCATAAATCCAGCGGGATGGCATTACTACGATGCTCTCTATTGTAAGGGCCTAAAGGGGGAAAGTCAGACCGACACCTAGGGCCGGGCTGATCACGGCCTTCCCTTCGATCCGGTCTCGGGAACCCGACTTGCCTGCCCTGATTGCGGGCTGACGGGAGGTTACTGACCCGCTTGCAGGGCCTCAGCTTTAGAGTCAGGGGTAAGGGTGAGGGTTCTCACCTGTCCGGCATTACCTAACACCACGGGCCGATCACCATTCACCGATAGACTCACTGCACCGGCATTGCCCGTCCTAAATACCAGGGAGTTTTGGGCGGTCCAGGTTTCTTCATAACCCTGGTCTGGGGTGCCCTCATAGAGGGTTTTACCATCGGCCACCACACTGAGCCAGGCGCGATCGCTGAGGTTAATCTTCACCACAATCGGTGCTTCCAGGGTCTGGCTGATTTCTGGATCACTCAGTTCCAGCGGGGCTAGGGCTTCAGAGTTGGGGATTGGCGGTTCCGCCGCTACCTCTGCCGTAGAGTCAGACGGGGTCTCTCCGGTGCGTGGGGCGGGGTTACGACCCTGCAACGCCCAAAGCAAGCCACCCACCACCAGAGCGACGGCTCCTAAACCCAACCAAAGCGGCAGGGATGAGGGGCGATTGGAGCGTTCAACCGGTCGGGGGCGGGGCTTTTCAAACACCTTGACCGGCTGTACCGCCTCGGGTTGAGGCAGGGGTTCTGCGGCTGAGCTGCCATTCCCATTAGCCGTGGCCAAGGTGACCAACTCAGGGGTGGGAATCACCTCCACCGGAGTGACTAGAAATTCCTGGGAAATGGCCTTGCCATCCAAACCTAGGGCTTCTGCGTAGCGACGAATGAACCCCTGAATAAATACTGGCTCCGGCAATTGATCGCCCCGGCCAGCTTCTAGGGCTTGCAGCAAGGCGGGACGAATGAAAATCTGATTGGCCAGCACATCCAGGGGAATACCCTGGTCTTGCCGCACCTGACGTAGATAGGCCCCAATGTTCTGGAGTTGCTCGACTTGAGTGGGCGCTAGGTTAGCCACGGGACCTCGTTGAACTCAGCAGTGGGTTAATAAAACTCAACCCAGTTATTTTAATGGATGAAGGCCGAAAGTCTAACGCCCCAGGCAGGAATCGACTGGGGAGGTGGGTTTGCCAGGCGATCTTGGGAAGGGGGGCAAGGGAACCTCAGGAGAGGGAGTCGCTGAGGGTTGCGGCGCGGGTGGGGGCTGGCTGATATCGACCCGGCCGCCTTCAAGGGTTGAGCCAACTCAGTTCCCCTGAGCTGGGCCAGGGCACTCCAGTCATTCCCAGGGGGGCAAAACGCTGTTCAAGGTCTAGGCAGTGGTCAACTCAGACCGGGGCGGTGTTTTTTTAGTCTCCCTCATCAATCACGGCTCCCCGATCCAGCAGCAGCAGGTTACGGAGCTGGTCGGTATCCAGTTCCGTCAACCAGTTTTCACCGGCACTGACTACTTGTTCAGAGAGTGCCTTTTTACTCTCAATCATGTCGTGGATGCGTTCTTCCAGGGTGCCGGTACAGACAAACTTATGCACCTGCACATTGCGGGTTTGGCCAATCCGAAAGGCTCGGTCGGTGGCCTGGTTTTCGACCGCCGGGTTCCACCAGCGATCGAAATGGAAAACATGGTTGGCACGGGTGAGGTTTAAACCGACGCCCCCCGCCTTGAGGGAGAGAATAAATAGCCGGGGTGCCGCTGGATCGTTTTGAAACCGATCGACCATGGCCTGGCGCTGGGCCTGGGTAGTACCGCCGTAGAGGAACAGGGCTTCGTAACCCAGGTGAGCCATCAAGTGGCGCTGCAGGAGCTTACCCCACTCGGCAAATTGGGTAAAGATCAAGGCGCGATCGCCCTCCGCCACCAATTCCTCGACCATTTCATCTAGCCGCTGCAGCTTTACCGATCGCCCTTTTAGGCCCAAACCAGACTCTTGTAAAAATAGAGCGGGATGGTTGCAGATTTGTTTGAGCTTAGTAAGCAGAGCTAGAATCTGGCCCTTGCGCTCTACCCCGGTGGCTTCATCCAGGCTGGCCAGGGCGGTATCCACGGTTTGCTCGTAGAGGTTGGCCTGTTCCGCCGAAAGCCCACAGAAAACCGTCATTTCCTGTTTTTCGGGCAGATCCTGGATGATCGTACGATCGGTTTTAAGGCGGCGCAGGATGAAAGGCTGCACCAGGGATTTCAGCGTTTTTAGGGAGGCTGTGTCGCCGTAGCGCTCAATCGGGGTGGCAAAACGGCGCTGGAAGAAGTTTTTGGGTCCCAGGTAGCCGGGATTGAGAAAATCCATGATGGACCACAATTCGGTCAACCGGTTTTCCACGGGTGTGCCGGTCAGAGCAATGCGAAACTGCGCTTCTAACTGGCGCACGGCCCTAGATTGTTTAGCCTCTGAGTTTT
>DVEE01000102.1 GCA_015295885.1 Leptolyngbyaceae cyanobacterium M65_K2018_010 | reverse complement strand
TTGCCAGCCTTTGGAGCTAGCGTCCAAGAAATGCAGCTACTGAATGACAAAGGCTGCACGATTGTGGATACCACCTGCCCCTGGGTCTCTAAGGTTTGGAATAGTGTAGAAAAGCACAAGAAAAAGGATCATACCTCCATCATCCATGGTAAGTACAACCACGAAGAAACCGTAGCCACCAGCTCTTTTGCCGGCAAGTACCTGATCGTGCTGAACCTGCAAGAGGCAGAGTACGTAGCCAACTACATGCTCAATGGGGGCAACCGGGATGAGTTTATGGCCAAGTTTGGGCAAGCCTGTTCCGCTGGGTTTGACCCTGATCTTGATCTAGAACGTATCGGCATTGCCAACCAGACCACCATGCTCAAGGGTGAAACCGAGCAAATTGGCAAGCTATTTGAGCACACCATGCTGAAGAAGTACGGCCCCCAGGCTCTTAATGATCACTTTCTCAGCTTCAATACCATCTGCGACGCCACCCAAGAGCGACAAGATGCCATGTTTAAGCTGGTCGATGAACCCCTAGATGTCATGGTGGTCATTGGTGGTTACAACTCGTCGAATACGACTCACCTGCAGGAAATCGCCGTGGAGCGCCATATCCCTTCCTACCATATTGACAGTGCCAGTCGCATTGGTCCTGGCAACCGCATTGAGCACAAGGTTCTCCAGGGCGAGATGACCGTGACGGAAGGTTGGTTACCGGATGGTCCCATTACCGTAGGGGTTACTTCCGGAGCGTCCACGCCGGATCGCTCTGTGGAAGAGGCGATCGAACGTATCTTTGCCATTAAAGCTGGCATGGTACCTGCTTGACTGAAATGGCTCTCTGGGGAATGACTAGGCAGACTTGAGCTGTCTTGGGAGAGATTGAGGATAGTCAGGGCTGGACCAGGCTTTTGACCAGGTATTTGGGAGACTCGGTATAACCCTGTCGATAGTAGAACTGGTGAGCTAGCTTACGTCTACTGTGGCAATGGACTTCCATGCGATCGCAGCCTCGATCTTTCGCTAGGGCACTCACGCTCTTCTCTAGGGCAGTGCCAATTCCTCGACCCTGCGCCGTTTCATCCACACAGAAATAGCTGATGCGGCAGAAATCTCCCACTAAACCCAATTGCGGAATAAAGTTAAAAGCTACGAAGCCGAGAACCTGATCGGTTTCAACCGCAACCAGCACTTGGGCATCTGGGTGCGCCAAGAATTGCTGGATTTTGAAAGTCACGCAATCGGTGCTTGAAAGATAGCCGAGGACGGTCAGAAGCCGGGCAATGGCCGGGCTATCCTCAAGAGTAGCCGCTCTAATTTGCACGGGCTTAGCCAAGCGTTAAACCACAAGACAGCCTTGATTTTAGGCTCTAATCCCATAAGTTTAGGTCCCAATCTCCATGCCGTTGTAGAGACTCATAGCTTTTTCCACCCCATCAGTCAGGCTTTTCTCCAGCGATCGCACGGCCACATCAACCACCTCATCCATAGTTTGCCGCTCGGCCTGAGAGAAACTTCCCAATACATGGGACACCACGGCATGGTCTGCACCGGTATTCTTGCGAGCAGCACCGATACCAATCCGGAGGCGACAAAACTCCTGGGTTTTCAGGTGGGCAATGATGGATTTCATCCCATTGTGGCCCCCAGCGGAACCCGAAAGGCGCAACCTTAACCGACCGACGGGCAAATCCATATCGTCATAGATGACCAGAACCGCCCCAGGGGGCAGCTTCAGCCAATCCAGAGCGGCTCGAATGGACTGGCCAGAGCGGTTCATATAGGTTAAGGGCTTCAGCAAATGCAGCTTTTGACCCTTGATCCCCAAACCCCCCCCGTATTCAGCTTGAAACCGCCGCTCTTCCCTAAGGGGGATGGCCCAGCGCTTGGACAGCTGATCGACGACCTCAAAGCCAATATTATGGCGTGTACCAGCATATTTAGGGCCAGGGTTGCCCAATCCGACGATCAGACTAATGGGGATAGCTTCAGAGGTAGGGGTCAGGTTAGTCATCGGGGTAGTTTGGACCAGTTCTAGCTCAGAGTTTCTGACTCAGACTCTTCAGCCTGACTGGCCTCAACGACGACTTCAGAAGCAGCTTCAGAGGAGGGGGCACTCTCCGGTTCAGCCACTACCACCACCTCAGGCGGTGTACTTTCTGTTTGGGGAGTTAGCGCTTTAGGAGGCTCTGACTCTAGGGAAGCCTTCATCGGGCTAGTCACAACCTTCTCGAGTTGCTGCGCCTCCTTCTTAAATTCCTCTTCAAATTCCTTCGAGGCCTCTTGAAAGCCTTTCAGGGCTTTCCCGAGGCTGCGACCAATTTCGGGGAGTTTTTTGGGGCCAAAAACCAATAGTGCCAAGACTAAAATCAGCACCATTTCCGGTAGACCCACGCCAAAAACGTTCATGTATGACTCCTATGGACAGAAGCTAGACCCCGACTGGGCTGATGACCTCTGCCCGCGGTGGTCCTAAGGTTCTTTCAAATAAGCGATGGCGTCTACCAGTGTAGATCGTCCCCTGGGGCTAAGAGCCTGGAATTCTTCCCAAGCGGCTTCGGATAGCTCACTGGCCGAAGGAAAAGGGCTAGCGAGGCATAACCTACACCAGCCCTCTTCAGGATAGGGTCACTAGGGATGAGTTACATACCGATGCTGCGCCAATCGACATCAAAGCTTTCCAGAATGATGGAAGAGTTGTAGAGCTGAAGAATAATCAGCAAGAAGACAAAGAAAAGACCAATGAAAACCGCCATCAAGGGAGTGGTACCCCAGCCGGGAGCCACCTTCCCATACTCGGAATTTAGGGGCTTCAGAACATCTCCTAACCAAGTCCGTTGTGCCATGGATCCTTCCGATATCAAAAACTTTAATAGTTCGTAATATTATAGGATAGAGGGGTTAACCCCTCTCATAGAGTTTATGGAACCTGCAACAGTTCTTATCATTTCCGTCGCCGCCGTCCTAATAGCGGTGACCGCTTTTGCCATCTACACCTCCTTTGGGCCTCCTTCCAAGCAACTGGCCGATCCCTTTGATGAGCATGAAGATTAAGTTGTTAGGTAAGACACGCTCCCTGGCCTAGTCCGTCCTTGGTACCGATAGCCCTTGGGCTTTTTACCCAGGGTTAGGCTGAGAACAAGCCTAGAAGGTCGAGGCCTTTCAATGTTAGTATAGGTATTCTGTGCCTCCAGGGAGGGGCCTTAAGTGGTTGTGTTTGGTTTCTAGAGTTTTACCGTTGCCCTATGATTAAGCTCCGATTGAAGCGTTTTGGGAAGAAAAGAGAAGCAAGCTACCGGATTGTTGCCATCAATAGCGATTCTCGCCGTGATGGTCGTCCTCTCGAAGAACTGGGTTTCTATAATCCTCGAACCGATGAGACGAGGCTGGAGGTGCCGGCCATTGTTCGCCGCCTGCAGCAGGGAGCGCAGCCGACCAAGACGGTTCAGCGGATTTTGGAAAAGGCCAACGTTTTTGAACAGCTCAAAGCCCAATCCTAAACCTCTGTCTAGGTTGTCTCCCGTTGTTTGGCATGAGTAGCCCTGACTTTTCTGGTCTGGTCAAGTTTTTGGTAGAGCCTTTTTTAGACTCTCCCGATTCTTTGCGGATTGACTGTGAGCGTAATGCTGCTCAGTCTAAGGTGTGGATCAGGGTGGCCTTTAGTGGTGACGAGCGCGGTAAGGTGTTTGGGCGGGGTGGCCGTAACATTCAAGCGATTCGTAATGTAGTGAGGGCTACGGCGGCTCTGTGGGGTTGGTCTGCCCACTTTGACGTGTTTGGAGCCTCTGAGCAAAATGGTCCGGCCGATTCTGGTTCAGGACGAACCCCCAGAAAACCCTCTGGTAAACCGAAACCTCAGTTGAAGCCCAAATCCTAGCCGGTTGGATGGGAATCCCTCGAATTTCGCTCCATGACCACCTCAATTCGCATTGATATTCCCAAGACTGACGGGGCGATCGCCCTATCCGGTTATCGGGGCGAGAATCTCAAGTTGCTGGCCCAGCAAACCGGCGCCTCCCTGGTACTGCGGGGGCAAGAGTTGGTGCTATCTGGCACCGAGGCGGGCATTGATCTGGCCCAGCGCTTGATTGAGGCCTTAGAGCCGATCTGGGGCCAGGGGCAGACGGTGACCAGCGCCGATATTATGACGGCCCGCCATGCTCTGGATACCAACCAACTTGAGGAATTACAGGCGATTCATCAAGACATTGTGGCTAGGACCCGCCGTGGTGAGGTGGTGCGGGCGAAAACCTTTCGGCAAAAGCAGTACATTAAAGCCCTCCGCACCCACGACCTGATTTTTTGTGTAGGCCCGGCTGGTACGGGCAAAACTTTTTTGGCTACCATGATTGGGGTGCAGGCTTTGCTCAACAACGACTATGAGCGGCTTATCCTCACCCGCCCAGCCGTAGAAGCTGGGGAACGTTTAGGCTTTTTACCGGGGGATTTGCAGCAAAAAGTGAACCCCTACCTCCGCCCCCTGTATGACGCCCTCCACGAGTTGGTGGATCCAGAAAAAATTGCCAACCTGATGGAGCGGGGCATCATTGAGGTGGCTCCGCTAGCCTACATGCGAGGCCGCACCTTGAGTAATGCCTTTGTCATTTTGGACGAGGCTCAAAACACTACCCCAGCCCAAATGAAGATGGTTTTGACCCGTTTGGGCTTCCATTCTCGCATGGTGGTAACTGGCGACACTACTCAAACCGATCTTCCCGATTACCAAGCTTCTGGCCTGGCCGTTGCCCAGCAGATTTTGCAGCGGGTGGAGGGCATTGCCTTTTGCAAGCTAGGTCAAGGGGATGTGGTTAGGCATCCCCTGGTGCAGCGCATCGTGGCTGCCTACGAAACCTACGAAGCCCAAACGTCAAATCGGCGTTAGGGATTAGGGACGTGATCAAAATACGTGCTCAAAATAAAAGTACCGACTCCTGACTTGAATCTGTCCCACC
>DVEE01000130.1 GCA_015295885.1 Leptolyngbyaceae cyanobacterium M65_K2018_010 | reverse complement strand
ATAATGATTTTTAAATTCATTTTTTTATTAAATTTAAAATCAATCCGGTAGCGAAAGCCCTAGACGAGGGATGCTCCATCTAGTAGCGACTCCTGGCCACAGGTACTTTGGCCGTTTCCGCCGGCACCGGTGCCGTCCAATGGGTTCCTCCGCCTTGGCGGCGGCCGGGAAACTCGTCCCGACTGCTGGCGTTGGCAGCAGAATCACCACCTAGGGTATGAAGTACCAGCAAGGTAGCAAAGGACAAGCTACCGACGGTGAGCATAAGATAAAAAGATTGAATGAGGTTCCCTAGCGAAGGGTTCATAGTGCTTCATCGTTACGACCCCAAGCCGAACCCAAAATTGGTCCTGAGCCTGAGGGTAGACGCTCCCTAAACAACACAAACAACGGGTTAATTTGTGTAACGACTCAGGAACCTAGTATTCATTAATGACAAATCTTGGACGGAACTCCGACAGCAGACGCACGGAACTTTAAGCTACGAGATTCCACTGAAGATGACTTTTACTGCGGACAAACTTAGTAATTTTTCGATAAAGTTACCCAGAAGCAAGGGACTTAAGTTGATTTTTTGATGAATTTTTCGCACCTTCACTGCCAATCTAACTGAGATTGGAGGATATTCATCCGTGATTCCACGTATTTATGGGATATTTTTACGGAAAAAAGCTAGTTTTTGAGCTTGGTTAGGGGGCTACACCTGAATAGAATCAGGATTCTTACCTAGCCCGAAGGGCCTTGAGACCTGGCTGGTTGAGCCTATCCGAGCTCTCGGTTGCTGGGATTAAGTTAGCGCCAGCCAGCCATATCCTAGGAGCAGAGCTAGGCCAGCGCCCAGGGTGGTGTTGATGACGTTGACCAGTTCGTTGGTCAGCCAAGAAAATCGTGGCTGTAGGGTAGCACCGATCAAGCTTTCTAAATGGGTAGCCACCAGGGCCGCTAAAAGGCATAGGGCCACTCCCCCAGGGCTGATCAACCCAACCGCCCAACCCACCAGAGCCATGACCCCAGACCCCAGAACTCCAGCGAGGGTTCCCTCTAAACTAACGGCCCCTTCGGTGCCGGGGGGAACTGGTTGGAGAGAACTGATCAGGAAGGTGCGTTTACCGTAGGCTTTGCCCACTTCACTGGCGGTGGTGTCAGAGAGCTTGGTGCTAAAGCTACTGACATAGGCTAAGGCCAGGAGTGGTATCCAAGATTGGGCCGCCGCTGAGCTGGGCTGAGTTTTCAGTAGGGCAATGGCCAGAGCACAAAGGGCACCCGTCAGGGCGGAACCCCAAACATTTTCAGGCCCACGTACGCCTGCCCGACCTTCAGCAATGCCTGCAGCGGTTTTGCGAGCCATGCCTAGGCGCGTTACCGCTGTGCCCAAGACAAAATAGGCCATCACTACGGCATAACCCGGCCAACCCATGGATCCCCAAATAATGACTCCTAGCCCCCAGGCATGCCCGTACCCCGCAGGGGTTAAGAGTTTTTTGGGGCTGACCCAAGCTAGAGCTAGCAACAGGCTGTTGAGGATAACCCCTTGCCACCACGGATTCCATAGCTGTAGGGATAGTGTCATGGCGATGGTTACCCTCCTCAGGACTGTGAACCGAGTTCACGGGGACTCATCAAGCTTGGGCGAGAGCCACGGTCTACCATGACTAGATCTTGGAATCAGGAGTAGGACTTGTGCAAATGCAGGCAGTTTCCTTGGCCAGTACTAACCTGGTAGGTCAGTTGATCGGCAACCCGGTACATAATCTTGAGGCCCCGTCCACTCTCGTCCTCTTGGGTGTGGTCGTTGAGTTTGGTCTTTAAAACTGAGTTTAGGTCAAACCCTGGTCCTTGATCCCAAATCTTGATGTCGATAGTCTGGTCGGAAATGCTGACTTCAATCTGGATGGGAGTGGTAGTCGGTAAGCCAACGTGGGCATGACGCACGGCATTGGTGAATCCTTCAATTAGCGCGAGTTGGCATTGCAGCCAAAGCTGACGAGGGATGGGGGCGGTTTGAAACTGGTCGAACCAAGCAAGCACCGACTTAAGTTCGGTGGGGTCAGTCAAAATTTTGATGTGACCAGTTTGGTGGTACGTCAAGTCAATATACTGCGTGGCGAGTTCTTCTTGCATAATAGGCCTAACCGTAATACGGGTAAAAGCCTCAGCCTGAAGATAATGCATATAAATTCACCGAATCTTCAGGTGCAGGGGAGAGGGTTGGGTCACCCTGGTCATAGCTGATGAAGCCTTACCATGCGATCGCCATTCAAGACTGTGGTGAGCCCCTCCAGGCCATTCCCCTAGACCAGTTTGCCCGCGTAGACCCCCACCCTTACCAGACCCTGGGGGCTCCCTACGGAGAACAATCTCCCTACTACCTGCGGCTCAGCGTCCTTGAGGCTTTGGGTGAGGCCCAAAGATACCTGCAAAGCCGACGACTGGGTTGGCGGATTCAAATTTTTGATGCCTATCGACCCATTGCTGTGCAACGGTTCATGGTGGAATTCACCTTTCAGGATCTGTTGCGGGCTCGGGGCCTCAGAGCCGACCAGCTCACCGCCGCCCAGCAAACCGAACTGATGGCTGAGGTGAACCAATTCTGGGCTTTGCCGAGCAATAACCCGGCCACTCCCCCCCCCCACAGTACTGGGGCCGCCCTGGATGTCACCCTGGTGGATGAGCAAGGCCATTCCATCGACATGGGTTCGCCCATTGATGAGGTTTCTGAGCGATCGTTCCCCAACCACTTTGCTCAATGCCAGGACGCCCGGGGCCAAAGCTTTCACCGCCACCGCAAACTCCTGAACGAGGTTATGGAAGTGGCTGGGTTTCGCCGTCATCCCCAGGAGTGGTGGCACTTTTCCTTGGGCGATCAACTCTGGGCCTGGATTCTACAGGAGCAGGAGGACAAAGGCCCCATGGTAGCCCGATACGGCCGGGTAGAGTCAGAATGAAAGTGCCCTATGCAGTGGAGTGAGGACAAGACTTCGTCAGGATGACATAGTCCTTGGGGATGAGCGATGGCCGAATGGAAAGGTTAGGGGCCTCTAAAATTCTGTTATCCACGCTCCTTGACCTGCTATGGATGCTATTCACCTGACTGGAATTCGAGCCTACGGTTACACCGGTGCCCTGCCTGAAGAAAATACCCTGGGTCAGTGGTTTGAGGCCGATGTTATTTTATACCTAGACCTCAGCCTGGCTAGCCAGAGCGATCGCCTCTCTGACACCCACGACTACCGCCCCCTGATTGCTCAGACGCAACAGATTATTCGTGACCAAAAATTTGTTCTGATTGAGCGCTTGGCCGGGGCAATCGCCGCCGCCGCCCTAGCCTCAGATTCCCGTTTGCAGCGAGTCAAGGTGCGGGTGACTAAATTGACTCCCCCCATTCCTGACTTTAGTGGTCAAGTGGCGGTAGAAATGAGCCGCGATAGAATCCAATAGTCTTGTTAACTCTGAGCTATGACCTCCTCCCCTTCCCAACAGCACCAGGCCTGGCGAACTGAGTTGGCCCGCATGCCAGACTGGCTACGTCGCCCCATAGGCAAGGCCAGCGACCTGGCAACGGTGCAGCGGATCATTAAGGAGCGGCAAATTCATACCATCTGCGAAGAGGGCCGCTGTCCTAACCGGGGGGAATGCTACGCTAACCGCACGGCTACATTTTTATTGATGGGAGCCGTCTGTACCCGGGCTTGCGCCTTTTGCCAGGTGGATAAGGGCCATGCCCCCATGGCTCTGGATCCCCACGAGCCCGAGAAGGTGGCAGAATCGGTGCGGCTTTTGGGGCTGCGCTACGTGGTGCTGACCTCGGTGGCCCGGGATGACTTACCCGACCAGGGGGCGGGTTGGTTTGTCAAGGTCATGAATACCATTCGCGCAGTTAATCCACTCACAGCAATTGAGGTGTTGACCCCCGACTTTTGGGGCGGGCTGGGCAAAGAGGCCAGCCAGGCCGAACGGGTTAAAACCGTAGTCCAGGCCCAACCGGCCTGCTACAACCACAACCTGGAAACGGTGCGGCGACTGCAAGGGCCAGTGCGGCGGGGGGCACAGTACGATCGCTCTCTGCGGGTGCTGGCCCTGGTTAAGGAGTTGGATCCTGCCATTCCAACCAAATCTGGGTTGATGCTAGGGCACGGCGAGACCGAAGCGGAGATTATTGAGGCTATGGAGGACTTGCGGCGGGTGGGCTGCGATCGCCTGACCCTGGGCCAATACCTGCGTCCTTCCTTAGATCATCGCCCGGTAGACCGCTATTGGACTCCGGCAGAGTTTGACCGCCTAGGGGCGATCGCTCGAGAGCTAGGCTTTTCCCACGTTCGCTCTGGGCCGTTGGTGCGCAGTTCCTACCATGCTGGGGAAGACCCATGACCCGGTCGTCGTGGCGGTTGATTCCACTGTTGGAGGCTCCCGGTGCTGTGCAGATGGCCCTCGATGAGTGGTTACTCGACCAGCATTTGTACCACGATCATCCGCCAACCCTGAGATTTTATACCTGGAACCCACCGGCGATTTCCCTGGGGGTGAGTCAGCGTCGCCACATTCCCGACCACTGGGCCGGCCTCACCTGGGAAGGGCAACCCCTGCAGATTGTGCAGCGCCCTACCGGGGGGCGGGGCGTACTGCACCAGGGTGATCTCACCTATGCCCTGATCACCTCTAACCTGCCCGGCCGCCGAGAGCAGGTCTATTGGACCCTCTGTCAATTCCTGATTGAGGGTTGGCGTCGTCTAGGGGTGGAGTTAGGCTTTGGAATGCCAAGCCGATCCTATGGGCGAACGCACCATTGCTTTGGCCTGGCCACGGCCGCTGACCTAGTCACTCCCGAGGGCCGCAAATTTATTGGTAGCGCCCAATTGAAGCGAGGGCAGGGGATTCTTCAGCATGGCTCGATGCCACTTCAGCCAGACCCACAACTCTTTCAGCAAGTCTTCCAAACCCCAGCCCCCCCCGCCTGGCCTGGCTGCGAAC
>DVEE01000212.1 GCA_015295885.1 Leptolyngbyaceae cyanobacterium M65_K2018_010 | reverse complement strand
GTGCCGGACTGCAACAGGGGCGAACTGACCGCTTCGGGGCTGCCCTGGGAGAGCCCCTTACCAGGGCGATCGCCGGCGGTGGGCAGAGTGGGTTCCCCCATCATGCGAGCCAAATTATCCTGGAGAAAAGGGCGCATGTCAGCCTGGGCGCTAAAAATCAAGGCAATGGCCATGGCCACGACCAGGGTAAAACCCACCCGGAGAAAGACAATTTCCGGTTGATCCCGGAAGGCAATCCAGGTAGCCCAAAAAACGATCGGGTTCACCGTTGGCGCCGCCAGCAAAAAGCCAATGGCGACGGCGGTGGGGGCCCCTTTCATGAGCAACCGCCGGGCCACCGGAATATTGCCGCACTCGCACACCGGAAATAAAAACCCGATCAACCCTCCCGCCAAAGCTGCCAGCATCACATTTTTGGGTATCAGCGCTAGCAGCTTTTGCTCATCCACAAAGAGCAGCAAAACGCTGGAGAACAGAACGCCCAATAGTAAAAAGGGCATGGCTTCCACCAGCAGGCTGAAGAACAGCGTGATGCCGTTGTTGAGTTGAACCATAGGGAGCGGTCATCTCACAGGGATTCTACCCGAGGGAACAGTATCCCGGAGGCAGATGCCCATTTTAGCGGATCTTCGATCACCCCGTTGGTAGGCGGGGATCGCTCAACCCTGGCTGATCCCAGCGGGTGGGCAGAGCAACGCTTCCCCTAGCCCTGGGGGCCGCAGCAGAATTCCGCCGGTTGAACCGTCCATTCCAGCGGGCCGACCGCTATCCTTGACCCAGTTTGTCTGGAGGTTGTCTTGTACCTCAGCCACCTAGCCCTGCAGCACTTTCGCAACTACCGTGAACAACGGATTGATTTTGTTGCGCCCAAAACCATTTTGGTGGGGGAAAATGCCCAGGGCAAATCCAACCTGCTAGAGGCGGTGGAACTGTTGGCCACCCTCAAGTCTCACCGCACCAGCCGCGATCGCGACCTGGTGCAGCAAGACCAACCCCTGGCTCAAATCAGTGCCTTGGTGCAGCGGCCGGTGGCCATGGCCGAGCTTACTCTAGTATTGCGGCCGGTGGGTCGGCGCACCGCCAGGCTAAACGGTGAAACCCTGCGACGGCAGCTCGATTTTCTAGGCGCCCTAAATGCGGTCGAGTTTTCTAGCCTTGATCTAGACCTGGTGCGGGGCGGGCCGGGAGAACGACGCACCTGGCTAGATGGCCTCCTGGTTCAGCTGGAGCCCGTCTACGCTCACATTCTGGGCCAATACCACCAGGTCTTGAAACAACGCAATGCCCTAATCAAGCGCCTCTACAGCGACGAAACTCCCCCCTCGGAGTCGGCGGACCTCACCCAGATAGCCCTCTGGGACGCCCAACTGGCAACCCTGGGTACCCGGGTGATGCGCCGCCGGGCCCGGGCCCTCGACCGCCTGACTCCCCTGGCCCACCACTGGCACCAGGCGATCAGTGGCCAGCGCGAAACCCTGCACATTCACTACCAGCCCAATGTGCCCATGGTCCAGGATGAGCCCCAGGCGATTCAGGCCAGCTTCTTAGCCAAGATTCAGGAGCGGGCCATCGCCGAGCAGCACCAGCGCACCAGTCTGGTTGGCCCCCACCGCGATGACATTGAATTCACCATCAACGACACGCCCAGTCGCCAGTATGGCTCCCAGGGGCAGCAGCGCACCCTGGTCCTAGCCCTAAAACTGGCCGAACTGCATTTAATTGATGAAGTGGTCGGCGATCCCCCCCTGTTGCTGCTCGACGACGTCCTAGCCGAGCTTGATCTGAATCGCCAAAATCAGCTTTTAGAAGCTATCCAGGATCGCTTTCAAACCCTGATCACCACCACCCACCTGGGCGCCTTTGACAGCCAGTGGATGACCTCATCCCAAATTTTGACGGTAAAACAGGGCCAAATTTTCTGAACCTCGCTTGGGCTTGGCCCAGTCCCTAGTCCCAAGCGGGCAGGGTCGCAGGCCGCCCCCGCTGCAAGGTGCCATGCCAGTGAACCACGTTGCCAATCACCGCGATCGCGGGTGCCTCAAACCCCGTGGCCGCCACCTGGGCTCCAATTGTGCTGAGGGTGCCGATCAGGGTTTCTTGCTGAGGGTAGGTTCCCCAACGAATCAGGGCGACGGGAGTAGCCGGGCTCAGATCCGCCGCCAGTAGCTCAGCGGTAATGCTGTCCAGGTTATGGATGCCCATGTAGATCACCAGGGTTTCAACGCCCTGGGCTAGGGCCCGCCAGTTGACCCGGGGTCGATACTTACCCACGGCTTCGTGACCGGTTACGAAGGCCACGGAAGAACTCTGATCGCGGTGGGTAACAGGTATACCCGCGTAGGCCGGAACCGCGACCCCGGCGGTAATGCCCGGCACCACTTCCACCTCAATCCCAGCCGCAACCAGCGCTGCCATCTCTTCGCCACCGCGGCCAAATACGAAGGGATCGCCGCCCTTCAACCGCACAATCACCCCGTTGCCCAAGGCTTTCTCGATCAGGAGTTGGGTAATCTCCGACTGCCCCATGGAATGTCGTCCCCGACGCTTGCCCCCCTGGATCACCTCCGCCTGGGGATTAATCATCCGTAGAATGGGTTCACTGACCAGGGCATCGTGAATTACCACGTCGGCACATTCCAGCAGCCCCTTACCCCTAAGGGTCAATAACCCTGGATCACCGGGCCCTGCTCCCACCAGGTAAACCTTGCCGTAGAGGGGGCTGGATGCGGTTTGCGAAGCGGTCGATTTCATTAGATTCCCTTAACACAGTCACAGAACTACCTACACAGAACTACTTACCCCGTCCAGGGCGAGTGGCGAGGAGCGGCGGCCACGGCCATCGTAAATTTGGGAGCCCCATGGGGCTGACCCCGGGCCTGCATTCCTACCGGATCCTTAATGATACTGGGTCAGAACGCTCACCGAGAGACTCCCTGTAATCCCTTAAGACACCTAATCGCCTAGGACACCAGGGACGACGCTCGGGGTTGGTGCCGTAAAGCCGCCCGCTTGAGGGGCAGGGCGCTGGAGTTGGGGAGGGATGGCCTTAGATTGAGAGCCAGGTCAACCACCAACTGGGCTAACTCTAGGGAAGGCCCCAGCGGTGGTAAGAGGCGAAAGTCAATGCTAGGGAAACGCTCCGCCAACTCTTCCGTGCGCCGAATAATCCCATCGGTGGTGGTTCCAGTGAACAGAAAGTAGGGCAAAATGACCATCCGCTGTACCCCTTTTTGAATCAACTGAATGACCTGGGTTTCCAGGTTGGGGTCGCCCGCCCAGTAGGCCAGTGTGCCACCCAGAGACTGGGCTAGCCATTGAATTGAGGTGTTGGCCTCTGGTTTACGACTGCCGTGGGCCAGCAACAGCCAGGTATCGGCGGCAGCGACTTGGAGCTTTTGCTGCACCAGGGTGCTCAGATCGGGGTGGCTGCCCAAATGGGGACATAGTTGGAGGGACACCTGGGGCAGTAATCGCTGAGCTTGGCGCACAGCCTCGGGAACATCCTCTAAGACGTGGCGGCCCGGCAGTAGAAACAAGGGCACAATGCCCAGGGAACGGCCCCCGGCCGCGTAAATCCGTTGGCCGAACTCTAGAATTTGCTGATGCAAAGGCAAAGATCCGGCCTCTAGGCAGGCCGTACCCACCAGCGGAGGATGGGCCCAAGGTAAGGTGACCTTGACTGGGCTGTTACGCCTTGTTTGAAGCACCGACCGCGGCTCGGCGGGCCGACTGGGCAACCTCGACCGGCGACCCCAGGGTTGCGGCGGATAGGGGACGCCAGAGGGTGTGGACTCTAGCCGCGATCGCACCAGCTGAGCCAACTTTTCAGTGGCTTGAGCTGGCCTTGGATCCCGACTTCCGTGGGAAATTAATAGATAAGCGGCAGGGGACGGGTTAGATGCAGACACTCCATTACCTCAGAAACCACTACCTCAAAAAGCACCGTTGCCAATGCCGTGCTCCTGGGAGTTCACTAAGAACTCACTCGACCGTGAAGTTTTATTATAAGGACCGTTTCTCTCAGCCCTGGTATCCAAACGAGCATTTGGGCAAATTTTCCCCTCACTGCAACCCTTGCAGTTCCCGAGATCTGCAGAGGCCGCCCCAGCCAGGTGAACTGAGCTTGCCCTGAGCCACGCTGGCCGGACCATCGACCGAGCCCTGCGATCTATCCCGGCTGGTTCGTGGGTTTAGCGGCCAGAATGGCCGGCTGAATCCTGCGGCAGTTCGCACTTTTAGAGTGCTATATTAGGAAACGCGATTATGGCGAGTGTAGCCAAGTGGTTAAGGCAGTGGATTGTGGTTCCACCATTCGAGGGTTCGATTCCCTTCACTCGCCCTGTTTGAGCCTCCCCTATAAAACGTGCTCCGCTACGGGATCCGTTTTTACCAACGGGCCCAGCGGCGGCGGCTATCCCCCCGGGCAAACCTGGCTACGCTTGGCCCACCATCGGTTCTGGACGAACACCCCCAATGGTGGGCTATGCCTTGGTTGACCAGTCTGGCAGCTTAGAGCCTGGTCAGGGCATCCCCATCGGACGGCTCAGGGTTGTCGGCGATCGCAACTAAGGGCCGCCGTTTGACCTTGACCCAGCAGTTTAAATCCACCCTAATCATCGAGCAACACCGAGGGATTGCCAGGTACCGTGGCGGGCTGACTGAGTCGTCCGTTGGAGGATTTTCCGCCCAAGCGACGGCTGCGGCTATCCACGCTACCCTGGGCAATGGGCAGGGTGAAATGGAATCGGCTTCCCTGATTTTTCCCCGCCGATTCGGCCCAAATGGTGCCTCCTAATCCCTCAATGATTTGCCGGCTCATGGCTAAGCCCAGGCCAGTGCCGCCGGTGGTGCGGCGGAGGGCACCTTCTTCCTGGTAAAAGCGATCAAAGACGGCATCCAAACGACTGGGTTCAATGCCGCGGCCGGTGTCAGAAACCGTCACCTGCAGATGGGTTGGGCTAGAGCGAGTAACCAGGATG
>DVEE01000509.1 GCA_015295885.1 Leptolyngbyaceae cyanobacterium M65_K2018_010 | reverse complement strand
CGCTGAAGCCCTGGGCGAAGCCGCCGTGAGTGGGGGCATGAGTCGGGGAGGATCCTTTAGTCGTCCCAGTAGCCCAGCCCCAGCCCCACCGCGTAGCGCCCCTAGCCCCAGTTACGACTATGGGTACCGTTCAGCTCCAGGACCGGTGATTGTTCCCTATCCCACCTATCCCCCCGCACCGGTATACGTCGGCCCTAGCAACGGTAGTGGTGGCGGGGGTGGGCTTTTTGTCATCATTGTGCTGGCGTTCATTCTGCTGCCTATCGTCCTTAACTATCTGCAGGCCGCCACTAGAAAGGCTCAGGATGGTGCGGCCCCAGTGGGCAGCCAGAGCGAACTCGCCAACGACATCGTCACCCTGACGCGCCTACAGATAGCCCTGCTGGCTGAGGCCAGGGAGTTACAACGGGATCTGACAAAAATTACCCTCAATGCTGATCTGAGCACGGCTGCGGGCCTAACCACTCAGCTCAAAGAAACGGTGCTGGCACTGCTACGCCATCCTGAATACTGGACCCATGTGCGGGCTGAATCACAAACGGTAGCTGGGCGCAATAGAGCGTCCGAACTGTTTGAGCGCTGGTCCATTCAAGAGCGCAGCAAATTCATGGTGGAAACCCTGGTGAATGTGGGCGGTCAAGTCCAGCAGCGCCCCCTGCCGTCCGGCCCTAGTCGAGACATCGCTTCCCACATTGTGGTTACCCTACTCCTGGGTACCGCCGATGATCGCCCCCTGTTTAAAGGGATCAACTCAACCCGTGAACTGCAAGCGGTTTTGCAGCGTCTGGGCTCGATTTCCCCGGCCTATCTGCTGGTCTATGAATTGCTCTGGACCCCCCAGGATGAGTCCGACAGCCTCAGTAGCGATGAATTGGTGGCCAACTATCCTGAGTTGGTGCCCCTCTAGAAAAGGACCACCCCTCTGCCCAGGGCCAATTGACTCTCGCCGCGGCCAGTCCGCCAGCGGTCAACCCATTCGGGGAATGAACTCAAGACACCCGACCCCAATGCCCAGGATCGACCTCAGAGCCTGGCTTAGGAAGCCTTGGGCCTAGGCCATTTTGCCCCGAGCTTTGGCTTCCAAAAAAGGATTTTTGCTGCGGAGGGTGACATTCACTCCGTCGTTGGACTGCTCAATCACCAGCAATGGGGTGGGTTTGGCTTTTTGATCCCAATTCATATAAACCACATGACCTTGAATAGCGGGT
>DVEE01000571.1 GCA_015295885.1 Leptolyngbyaceae cyanobacterium M65_K2018_010 | reverse complement strand
GTTTTTCCGCGACCAACGCCGCCGCCACCGCCCCCTGCCCCACCGCCACCGCCACCGCCCCAGTTCACTGGGCGGCCCTTTCGTTTACCGGGTTATACTTCTACCTTTTACACCGATCAACCAATTATTCCGGGGGGAAATTTTACCTGGGGCGAAGCCACCCGGGATGCCACCCGCATTCCTCCCACTCAGGCCATTGTCGATAACATCATGGCCCTGGCACGGGCCCTCCAACCGGTGCGTAATCGCCTGGGGCGACCTTTTCAGGTCAACTCCTGGTATCGCCCACCGGAGATTAATGCCGCTGTGGGTGGAGCCCCCAGAAGCCAACACCTGCAGGGCAATGCGGTGGATCTGCAGGTACAGGGGCTCAGCGGACGCCAGGTGGCCAATTCGGTGATGCTCACCTGGCCCGGTGGCATTGGTATCTATGGCAACATGCCCAGTGTGATTCACCTCGATTTGGGCCCCAAACGTACCTGGGGTTTCTAGGCCGATGGGGGCGGGTATGCCTGGGGACAATTCGGCCAGAGGCCCAATAGCCGTCACAGGCTCCATGGTCCTGTACTGGCCCTTGTAAACTCCGTTCCGTCCCCCCATAAAACCATGGAGCCGACCGCCGATAGGCTACCTGTTGAGTGGTCTAGGTGTCTGCAACGGTTCATCTCAAGCGTTAGGCCACAGCACCGGCGGCAAAGTTGGCCGGATCTTGGTCGCGGCGGTGCTGCACCGGTAGGGGGTCGGGCTGCCCTTCGCCGCCTAGGGCAGCGGTGGCTTCTAGGGCTTCGCGCAGGCGCTTGGCGGCGTAAATCGACATATCCCTAGGCACGCTGATGCGATCGCGCAGGTAGCGCAGGGCCATATCCGCCCCCACCGGCGGCGGACAGTCCTGCCCGATCATCAGGTAGGTGAGGGCGCAGCGCAGGGCCTCATCCATCAGCACATCCGGGGCGGGGTTGACGCGAATCAGATTGGCCCGGTGTTTGAGTCCCCGCCGCAGGGCTTCCTGGCGAGAGTTGGCGGGTTCGGCATAGGTAACATCGGGTAAATCCAGCCACGGCCCGTGATCGACTCGCCGTTGGTTGATCCGGGTTTGAGCCAGATCGTTGGCGTAGCAGCCACCCATTTGCGGCGGCAGATCGTGGGCGTGGGTATGGAAGTCGCTCTGGGTACCGCGATAGGTGGGCCGGGTTTCCAGGGCCGCAAACCAGTCCCCCAGGCGGGGATTTTCCTCCCGTAGGGAATAGCCTTTGTAATAGTAGAGGCTGGCATTCATACGCTCCACGTAGGGAATAAACACCACATCGGCGGTGCCAAACTCGGGTAAAAAGTAGGGGCCAGGGGTACGGGCTAGGGCCGCTTCCACCCTGGCCACAATGCTTTTAAATTGATCTCCCTGGCGTTGATCTTCCTGGGCCGAACGGGCCGGGTAGCACAGCCACATACACCAGGCACGAAACAGCAGTCGCTCTAGTTGGCGCAGGGGAATCACCGCTGGGTCTGTCATGGTAGCTCCTAAGGGCCCAAAGGTTTGTTCTAGAGCCATGAGGATATCGTCACTCTCGGTGATCAGCCGACCCTCCAACTCCAGGGCCGGCAGCATGCCCGAGGGCACCTTGCGTTTGTACCAGGCTTCCTTTTGCCCGTAGCAAAACATGGTGACCTTTTCGATGCGGTAGGGAATTTGCTTTTCCTCCAGCCACAGCCACACCTTTTGGCAGTAGGGGCACCAGGCATGGTGATCGCGGTAGAGGGTAACCCGCACTTCAGTCTCAGGCCGGCCAAACAGCCGCAACCGGGCCTGGGCATTGGTGGGGCCGTTGACGGTATCCAGGGAAACATCGGTCAGGGCCTCTAGGTCAGCCCAACTTAGGGGAGCAACGGTCATCGGGCAGTGCTTTGGGGAGACTTTTCACTTTTTAGTCTATACGGCCCAACCCCTGAGCATCGCCCCTGCCCGGACTGATCCACCTCACCCGCTGGAACAGTCTAGGTTAAGTAGCTCTAGCTTGAGGGCTAGCCTAGACCTAGGCTGCGGTAGGATTAACCGCAAATCCCTCGTCTTTTGGTGCTCGCCATGACTGTACTTAGTGAGGCTATGCAAGCGGTGCGTCAGCGCGATCGCGCCTTGCTCGAAGGCCATACCCCCTACCAGCATCTCCAGGCCCTGCACGAAATTTGGCCCATGGTGGGTCAACAATACGCCGACATTGTCGCCCTACGCGATCTTCACCACAAGCCGGCAGCCACCTTGACCTACCGCGAGTTAGCCGAAGCGATTCGCACCTTTGCCAGTGGTTTGCAGGCCCTGGGAGTACCCAACCGGGCCCATGTGGCACTGTTTGCCGACAATAGCCACCGCTGGCTAATTGCCGACCAGGGGATTATGACCGCTGGCGGCATGAACGCGGTCCGCAGCGGCACCGCCGACACGGAGGAGTTGCTCTACATTGCCGAACATAGCGAGAGCACCGTGCTCGTGGTGGAAACCCTCGCTCTGCTGAACCGCCTGGGCGATCGCCTTAAGCGCCTGCCCATCAATCCTGTGATTTTGTTGTCCGACGAAACGACTCCCGCCGACGATCAGCGCCAGATTCTCAACTTTAGCCAGCTCATGGCCCTTGGCCAGGACCATCCCTACACCCCGGTGACGGTCAAGCCCGAGGACCTGGCCACCCTGATCTACACCTCAGGAACCACCGGCCAACCCAAGGGCGTAATGCTCAGCCACCGCAATCTGCTGCACCAGATCAACACCCTGGAAGCGATCGTGCAGCCCCAACCGGGGGATAACGTGCTCAGTATTTTGCCCTCCTGGCATAGTTTTGAACGCACAGCGGAATACTTTTTACTCTCCCAGGGTTGCAGCCAAACCTACACCAATATTCGCCACGTCAAGGCCGATCTAAAGACTTACAAACCCCAGTACATGGTGGGGGTGCCCCGGCTCTGGGAATCTATCTACGAAGGGGCGCAAAAGCAGTTCCGCGAGCAAACCTCTGGCAAGCAAAAGCTTATCTTCACCTTCTTTGGCCTGAGTCAGCGCTACGTGGAAAATCTTTGGCGCTTCCAGGATATGAAAATTGACGAACCCCACCTATCGCCCCTACAGCGTCTAGGGGCCGGGTTGGTGGCCCTGGGGCTCTGGCCCCTCCATCAGTTGGGCAAAAAGCTGGTCTACGGCAAGGTGCGAGAGGCCACCGGGGGCCAGGTGAAGCAACTGATTAGCGGCGGCGGGTCTCTGGCTCGACACATTGATATTTTCTTTGAAATCATCGGTGTCCCCCTGCTGGTGGGCTATGGGCTAACGGAAACGGCCCCGGTGCTCTCAGCCCGTCGTCCCTGGCACAATCTGCGGGGGGCCGCCGGGCAACCTATTCCCTTTACCGAAGTTAAGGTCGTGGATCTGGAAACCCGCCAGGAGTTGCCCCAGGGATCCCAGGGGCTGGTTTTAGCCCGCGGTCCCCAGGTGATGGAAGGTTACTACCGCAACCCGGAAGCCACCCAAAAGGCCATTGACCCCGAAGGCTGGTTCGACACCGGTGACCTGGGCTGGATTAGCAAGGACGGCAACGTGGTTCTGACCGGGCGGGCTAAGGATACTATCGTCCTCACCAACGGCGAAAACATCGAACCGCAGCCGATTGAAGACGCCTGCATTCGCAGCCCCTACATCGATCAGATTATGCTGGTAGGCCAGGACCAGCGATCGCTGGGGGCGCTGATTGTGCCTAACCTGGAGGCCCTACAAACCTGGGCGACCAGCCAGGCTCGGTTCATCTCTATCCCCGGCGACGAAACCCCAGTACCAGCCGGATGCAGCCTGATTACCCTGGACGACGAGGTGGTCCAGAAACTGATCCGAGACGAACTGACCCGCGAGGTGAAGGATCGACCCGGCTACAAAATTGACGATCGCATTGGCCCCTTCCGGCTCATTTTAGAGCCCTTCTCCATCGAGAACGGTCTGCTCACCCAAACCCTAAAAGTACGCCGTCCCGTGGTGACGGAGCGGTATCGCGATATGATTGACGCCATGTTTGGGTGAAGCCTGGGTAGAGCCCCCGCCAAAATTTCCAGGGTTGTTCCCCAATCTTCCGGCTCGTCATCCAGTCAGGCCGTAGACTCTCTCAGTTCTTGTTGGGTTAATGAAGTGGTTATGAATGACGCTAACGCTCTGCTGCTGAAACGGGTTGTGAACATTAAGGCGATTGTCACCCCCCTGTGGAAAGAAGAAGCCCAGAAGCAACTTCAAAGCCAAATCAACCAATTGGATAGTCAGCTTCAGCAGCTGGAAATGCAGGGCCAGCGGATGCTGACCGAACTGCAAAAACAGGTAGAGGCCCAGCCCGGCAACGGGGCGATTCAACAGCAAATGGGGGATGTGCAGAACCGACTCAACCAGGATAAAAGCAAACTGCTGCAGCAAAAGAACCAAACCCTACAACAGCTCCAACAGGTGCAAACCCTAGACCTGGATGTAGAGGTTGAGCAAGGGAAGGTGGAGAGTTTCTTTAACGTCGCCGTGGGGGACAATCTGGTGAAAAAACTCCAGGTCGAAATCTTGATCAAGGATGGCGTCATCCAGGAAATACGAGGCGAACTTTAGACCCTAGAGCCGTTAACCCCAGCAGCGCTCACCCTCGCCCAGGTCATTCCCCGCCCACCGAGGGCTGGGCCTGGGCTGATTCCTCCATCAGCCGACCGGACCAGGCGTGCCGCAGGGCTAGGAGTTCATCTCGATGGGCCGTAACCACCAGGGATTCTGCCTCGCCTGGGGAATCGGCCAGACCAGAGCGAAGTTCTACCTGAACCTGTTCCACCCGTCCTGCCCGTTGCCAGTAAAACCACCCCGCCGCTGGAGCGAGGAGGGTGAGGGCCAAAAAGGTTAGCCCCAGCCCTGGAAAGAGGCTGGCCAGCACCAGCGCCAGGCAGAGCAACCCGACCGCGGCCAAGAGGGTGAGAAATCCCGCTAAAAACCCACT
>DVEE01000144.1 GCA_015295885.1 Leptolyngbyaceae cyanobacterium M65_K2018_010 | reverse complement strand
ACTCGCTAACCTTAGTACTCCACCATTGTGGACCGCTAGATCCGCCGTTGCGACTATGGATTGTGGTTTTTAGGCCCTTAAATTGAGTATGCCGCATGACGTCCATGCGTAGTCTGCATAGCCCCTGATCTTTGGTATTGAGCGTTACACAATCCTAGGGAACAGGCCTCCTAACGTAGGTTCGAGTGGAGAACTGCAAGGACGAGCTGGCGTTGATAAAGCTGTGAGCGAGGTGGTTAGGATATTTCCCATTCAGGAATCGCTGGTGTGGCCAAGCTCTCATCCACCCTAACCCATGGGGCGACGTTCCGCGAGCTACCTATATCCGGCCTTGCACGGGCTCCGCCCTCCATCCGGCCTTGCACGGGCTCCGCCCTCTATCCTGCTACGTACCGACAAAGCCCTTCCTCCTTCCTCCTTCTGCCTTCCTCCTTCTGCCTTCCTCTTGAGGAGATCAATCCGTTGCCCGAATTACCCCCATCAGTTCCAGTGACCAGTCCGGCCAAGAGCCTCTGCCCCTACTGTGGCGTGGGGTGTGGATTAGAGGTGGTGCCTCCCAAGGCTAGTCCTGAGGGCAGGACAGAAGAGTCCCCCTGGTCGGTGCGGGGCGATCGCGCCCATCCTTCCAGCCAGGGCATGGTCTGTGTCAAAGGAGCAACGGTCACCGCGGCCCTCCATACCGATCGCCTGCTCACCCCGATGGTGCGGGAACGACTGGATCAACCCTTTCAGCCGATTAGCTGGGAAGGCGCCCTCACTCTGCTGGTCCAACGCATCCAAACCGTTTTGGCCACGCAAGGGCCAGATGGCCTCTGTATGTATGGCTCTGGGCAATTGCAAACGGAGGACTATTACGTGGCCCAAAAACTACTCAAGGGGTGCCTGGGGACGAACAACTTCGACACCAACTCGCGGCTGTGTATGTCATCGGCGGTATCGGCCTACCGGGGTAGTTTTGGCTCCGATGGGCCACCCTGCTGCTATGGGGATCTGGATTTAACCGACTGTGTCTTTTTGATTGGCACCAACACCGCCGAGTGTCACCCGATTGTGTTTAACCGTCTGCAGAAGCGTCATCGGCGCGATCGCAGCTTGCGGGTGATGGTGGTCGATCCGCGTTGCACCGCCACCGCTGAGGAAGCCGACCTGCACCTAGCCATTCGCCCCGGTACGGACATTCCCCTGCTCCACGGTATGGCCAACCTGCTGCTGGACTGGGGCTATGCCGATACCAATTTTATTGCCCAGCACACCCAGGGGTTTACCGATTACCAGGCCGTGTTGGCCCACTATCCCCCGGCGCAGGTGGCCCAGACCTGCGGCATCTCCTTGGCTGACTTGGAGCAAGCGGCTCGGTGGTGGGGCGAGGCCGGGCGGGTTCTGTCGCTGTGGTCCATGGGGTTGAACCAATCCCAGGAAGGGACGGCAAAGGCCCGCTCGCTGATCGACCTGCACCTGCTGACCGGGCAGGTGGGCAGAGCGGGAGCGGGGCCCTTTTCCCTGACCGGCCAACCCAATGCCATGGGCGGACGCGAGGTAGGTGGGCTCTGCCACCTGCTACCGGGGTACCGGCAGGTCACCAACCCCCAGCATCGGGCCGAGGTGGAGCAGGTATGGGGCTTACCCGCCGGGCGCATTTCCCCCCGCCCAGGGCGCTACGGTTGGGAGATGTTCACCGGCTTAGAAGCGGGGGAAGTGGGCTTATTGTGGATTGTGGCCACTAACCCGGCGGTGAGTATGCCCGATCTGCGCCGGGTGCAGACGGCTCTGGCCCAGTCGCCTTTTACGGTCTATCAAGACTGCTACTACCCTACCGAAACCGCCGCCTACGCCCACCTGCTGCTGCCCGCAGCCCAGTGGAGCGAGAAGACCGGGGTAATGACCAATTCTGAACGGGTGGTGACGCTATGTGAGGGGTTTCGCCCACCCCCCGGGCAGGCTCGTCCCGATTGGGAAATTTTTGCTGAAGTGGGTCGTCGGCTGGGCTTCGCTCCGCAGTTTACCTATGAATCCAGTGCGGCAGTGTACCGGGAGTTCACCCGCCTGACCCGCGGTCGCCTCTGCGACCAAACCGGCATCAGCCACGAACGGCTGCGCCAGGCGGGGCCCTGTCAGTGGCCCTGTCCCGCCCCTAGCCTGGATGATCAGACCAGCTTTCCTCTTGGACAAGCCCGCCTCTATACCGATCTACACTTTGCCACGGCGGATGGTCGAGCTCGGTTTGGGGCTTACCACAGTCGCGGGTTGGCGGAACCTCCAGACCCCGATTACCCCTACGTCCTCACCGTGGGGCGGCTCTACGGTCACTGGCATACCCAGAGCCGCACTGGCCGCATTGCCAAAATCGCTAAGATGTATCCGACCCCTCAGTTGGAGGTCCACCCCCGGGATGCTGAATCAGCCAAAATTCAAGATGGGCAGTGGGTAGAGGTGCGATCGCGCCGTGGAGCAGCCCGGTTTCAGGCTCGGGTGACGACGGCGATCACGCCGGGCACTCTGTTTGCGCCTCTCCACTGGGGGGCGCTGTGGGCTGAACAATCGGAGGCCAATGCCCTTACCCATGCGATCGCCTGTCCAGAGTCCCACCAGCCCGAGTTAAAGGCCTGTGCGGTGCAACTCATTCCCCTCGTCCCGACCGTGATGGCGGCTCTGGAGACCGTCCTATGGTGAGCCCGGTATTCTTTCAATTTGAGGCCGACTTTGTCGACTCCCTCCGCTGTATTCCCATGCAGGTGCGCTATAAGCTCGATAGCTGCGGCGTCAAACTAACCCTGCCCCACTGGCATCAGTTTTCTACGGCCCAGCGGCAGGCCTTGGTCGCCCTGCCCTGTCAAACCCCTGCGGAAATCAGCGCCTACCGAAACCAGGTACGCCAGTGGGTCCAAGACTACACGGGGGAATGGCCGCAGGATTTGGTGGTGGAGGCGTCTCCCCCCTGGCACCAGGGCAATCGCATTCCCCCAGAAGTCGCGGCTAAAGCGTTGGCAGGGGGGGCCTGCCTGACCGAGGCTCAGTGGCAGACCCTCAGTCCTCTGCAACGGTTTGCCCTGATTAAACTCAGCCGCCCCGGCCATGAGCATCGCAATTTTGCGGCAGCCCTGGCCGAGTTTGGGTTGCTTTAACCGCATCTAGGCCCATGGGTCAACCGTGCTAGGATACGTCCATTGCCTGGCTAGACGTTGCCATGAGCCAAAATCAGTGGACTTCGGCCCGCCATGCCCTGGCCTATCTGGCTCGCGCCGATGCGATTCCCCACCGCACCGAAGGGGAGGCCGTATTGTTAGCCCATGTCCCTTTGCAGGCTCGCCGCATTCTCGACCTGGGTACTGGCAATGGCCGCCTGTTAGAGCTCTTAAAGTTAGACCGGCCCCAGGCTGAGTACGTGGCCCTGGATTTTTCGCCGACCATGCTAGCCGCCGTGCGCGATCGCTTTGCCGATGATGCCCAAGTCACCATCATCGACCATGACCTGGCCCTACCCCTACCCGATCTGGGCCGGTTTGATGTGGTTGTGTCTAGCTTTGCCATTCACCACCTGGACCATGCTCGCAAACAGGCCCTCTACGGCGAGGTATTTCAACAGCTCGAACCGGGCGGCCTTTTTGGCAATCTGGAGCATGTCGCCTCGCCGACGGAACGGCTACACCACCAGTTCTTAGCCGCCATTGGCTATACCCCAGAGGAAGAAGACCCCTCCAACCAACTGCTGGATGTGGAAACCCAACTGCGCTGGTTGCGGGATTTAGGGTTTGAAGACGTAGATTGCTACTGGAAGTGGTTGGAAATGGCCTTGCTGATCGGCCTTAAGCCTCTGGCCTAGGGTGCTGTTTTTTCTAGGTGCCCCAGGCCCCAGGCCAGGTGGTGACGATAAACACCACAATCGTGATCAAGGCCAGGATGGCTTGAAAAACGGTACCCACCAGGGTGCCCACCACGATTGCCAGGCCCACCTTGCTCGATTGCAGGGTTCGTTCCGCCAGCTTCAGCTCGCGGCGATGCAGGAACTCGCCCAGAAATGCACCCAGCACCGTGCCCATCAAAATCCCCAACAGGGGAATCCCCGTCGGCAAAAAGGGGAGCAGACCAAACAACCCCAAAAACATGCCGATAAAGGCGCCAATTTGGCCCCAATGGCTGGCTCCCACCCGTTGGGCACCCAACACCCCAGCCAGGTAGTCGATCGCCAGGCTGAGAATCAGAGCGGCGATCGCGACCCCGAGGGCCCATGTGAGTCCACCAAAGCCAGCCACTATCCCCCACACCACAATGGCTCCCAAAATCAGGCTGATGCCAGGAATAGCCGGAATCACAGAACCCACTAAGCCCACGACCATTACCAACAGCAACACCCCGTACAACACGGGATGCCATAGGTCTGGTGAGGTTACCGCCGGGGCGACCTGGGCCGGTAGATTCGCCAAACTATGGCCGATCTCAGCTACGTAGCCCAAGAGAGCACTTAAGGCTTGGGCCAGCCATTGGCTGACCCGCTGATACCACTGCAGCCACCCGTCCGATAGGGTAGGGGCGGCCGGAGCCAGATCAAAGGAAGCAGCCATGGGCAAACCATCCTGGAAAGAATTAAGGGTCGGTCATCGAATCCGGGCCAGTGGAACTCAACCGGGCTTGGGGATCTGGAGACAAGCCTAAACCGGTCATTCACTGGAACATTCCCAGTCTAGTGGAGACTGGTGGAGAAAAGGATGGTACTACCCTCACCCTTGGCCCCTGTTAGACAGCCCCGAGGGAATTAGGCCCCATGCCCCTCCAGAGGTCCGGCATCCTGTAGGGCAGAGGCAAACCGACAGCGACCCAGGGACAGGTCAAATAGATGAAAGCCATACTTTTCGGATAGGGCTTCAAACACCTTGACCCCTCGCACGCTGTTGCCATGCTCATCTAGGGGGGGCGAAAAGACGGCGATACCCGCCTGGTTAGGCACTACGGCAATAATGCCCCCCGAAACCCCACTTTTAGCTGGAATCCCTACC
>DVEE01000105.1 GCA_015295885.1 Leptolyngbyaceae cyanobacterium M65_K2018_010 | reverse complement strand
AGCGGCGGAGGTTCCTCAACTGGCCCAGTTCAGCGGGCAAGGTGGTCAGTTGGTTGCCGATCACCTTGGGCAGTCGTTGATTCCCCACCCATTCATATTCATCTGCCAGTTTGCCCAGAATCAGCACCTCTAACTGGGTGAGCTGGCCCATTTCCGGCGGCAGTTCCGTCAGGTGGTGGCCGGCCAGGTCGAGTTCGGTCCAGCCTTCGGCGGCGGCCTGGTCAATCAGGTGAAGGAGTTCGTCCTGGGTCATGGGCAAGGGCTATTGAACTATTCTGGTTTGGCCTCTACGGCATTCAGGGAAGTCACCAGGGCCAGGGCCACCTGACCGTCTGCCTCGGTTTGCAGCTCAGCCCGAATGCCAGGGCCAAAAAAGGTTTCAATTTTGGGCTTTTTGTCTACCCAGGTGGAAAAGGGAACCGTGGGTGAGTCAAACTCCAGCACCAGGGCATAGCACCCGTCCTTTTCCACTTCCCGAATGGCCTTTAGTTCAGGGCATTCTTCCCCCGAGGGGCTCAGCCCCAACTTCTGCAGGGCCACATCCAGGTGGGCTTCCTGGCCGTAGCGGTAGCGGGTAACATCCTGGCGCACCTGGTTTTGGGTGGGGGTGGCCATTGTTTCCCGCAGCTTTAGCACCTCGGGGGGGGTGGGTTGGCTGTAGGGCACGGGCTCTAGCTCGGCGGCCCGCAGGGCTAAGCCCCCTAGCAAAATGGGAATGCCATAGAAGAAGCCCGCCAAATTCAGGGTGGCATTGTCTTGGAAGTAGGCCACAAACCCGATCAGGGTCAGCACACCTCCGATGGCCAGCAGCACCAGACTCAAATTAATTCGACCCAACATAACCCTCCTAACCTAGCGAATCACTTTCCCTATGATGCCGTCTTGCCGGCGGGAAGGGTAGGGGCAGCGGCGGATTGGGCCGGTAGAGCCTAGTCCTAAAGGTGCCACCGTTGGCCAATGTTGTTTATGCTGTCCTAGGAGCGTTACAGAAAATCCATGGAAGTTCAGGCAATTCGCGATCGGGTTGAGGGAATTAAGGCCAAGCGGGAGGCTCTGATCCGCCTGCTAGAGCAGCCCAACCTGGGCACCCTCCGCATTGATGTCAACCAGGCCCTGGAAGAAATTGACGATTTGTTGGAAGAATTTGACCGCACCTTTCCAGCGGAATGATAGGTTGAATACCTGGACCTTACCGACCGGCTCAATCCACCATGGCGACCTGCTATACCGTAGAAATTTCCCACCAGGGGTCTACCCACACCCTTTCTATCCCTGAGGATCAAACCATTTTGTCCGCCGCCCAGGCCGCTGGGCTAGACTTACCCTTTTCCTGTAGTGCCGGAGTTTGCACCACCTGCGCCGCCCTGGTGCTAGAGGGGCAGGTAGACCAAACCGATGGCATGGGGGTCAGCCCTGACCTGCAAGCCGAGGGGTACGCCCTGCTGTGCGTGGCCTATCCTCGCTCAGACCTGAAGATTGAAACGGAAAAAGAAGACATCGTTTACCAAAAGCAATTTGGCCAGGGCTAGGGTTCCCGCCCTGCCCTGACTGTGCCTTGCCCCTAGGCGGGGAGAGAGCTATCACCGTGACCTTAGCCACCCACTTCCTCACCCTGGAAATTCCCCTCACGGCCTCCTCGACCGACTGGGTTGCCGTCATAGAAGCGGAGCTACGCCGCCAGGGAGAACCCCTGCGTTGGGCGATTACCCAGGTCAACCCCAGCACCCAAACGGCCACCGTAGAGGCCGTGGTCACCACCCTGGCCGAGCCCTAGGGCCGGTTCCCCCGCACCATTGTGCCCCACAGACCCACCGATGACTGACCTGGCCGCCCACCGCCGCCCCTACACCGCTGTGCTAGTAGTCCCCACGGGCATTGGTGCGGCCATTGGTGGCTACGCCGGGGATGCCCTGCCCCTGGCCCGGGCCATCGCCACGGTAGTGGATACCCTGATTACCCATCCCAATGTTATGAACGGGGCCCAGCTCTACTGGCCCCTGGCCAACGCCCACTACGTCGAGGGCTATGGCCTAGATCAATTTGCCGCCGGTCGTTGGGGCTTGCGGCCGGTGCATCGCAATCGCATTGGCCTGGTCCTGGATGCCGCCATTGAAACCGATCTGCGCTGGCGACACCTGCAGGCCGCCGAGGCCACCCGCGCCACCCTGGGGTTAGATTTAACCGACTACGTGATTACCGATGCTCCCCTGGGCGTAGACCTGCGCACGGCCCCATCGGGGGCGACCTGGGGCACCATTCAACACCCCGATAGTTTGTTGCGGGCCGCAGAAAGGCTGCTTCGGGCTGGCGCCACGGCGATCGCGGTGGTGGCTCGTTTCCCCGACAATACCGACGACACAGCCTTGCAAAACTACCGCCAGGGCCAGGGCGTTGACCCCCTAGCCGGGGCCGAAGCGGTGATCAGCCATCTGGTGGTGCGGACCTTGCGGGTGCCCTGTGCCCATGCCCCGGCCCTCAGTCCCCTGCCCCTCGATCCAGCCATTTCCCCCAAGTCCGCGGCGGAGGAAATTGGCTACACCTTTTTGCCCTGCGTACTGGCTGGGTTGAGCCGGGCTCCCCAGTTTGTTACCACCGCCACCGCCACCGCCCACGACCTCTGGGCCCACCAGGTTGATGCCCTGCTGGTGCCCGCCAGCGCCTGTGGGGGCAGCGCCGTCCTCAGCCTGAGTCGCACCCATACCCTGGTAGTGGCGGTGGCCGAGAACCACACCGCCCTAAATGTGCCCCTAACCGCCCTGGGGGGCCAGCCCGTGCCAGCGGCCTCCTACCTAGAAGCGATCGGTCTGATCGTGGCCCATAAAGCGGGCCTTCATCCCCAGGCTCTGACGGCCCAGGTGCCACGGCTGCAACCGCTGGGCCAAGCCAGCCCCCTCCCGGCCCCCCTGGCGACCTAGGCCAAGAGGGCGATCGATCCCCGGGTTAGGGAAAACCACCCGCGGCCCTCCCGTGGGCCTTAATCAAACCCACACGAAACCAGCGACTTTTCAAAGTCTGGGTAAGGCCCAGTCGCCTAATTCGCTGGCCTGGGTACCCTGGAGATAATTTAGTTGGCATAGCCAGCCTTGCCCCCGACCCTGATCATCGTCCTAGCCGCCCAGGGGAGGTCTTCCCCTTAGCCCCATGAAGCTGCGTCAGAAAACCCTGCTGCTCACCACCCTGCCGCTGCTTGGATTGCTGGCGCTGCTCTTCAGCAGCTTTTCTGCCATTCTCCAGGGTAGCTATGCCCGCTTAGAAGAACAAGACGCCCAGCGCAACCTGCAACGGGTAGAGGAGGTGCTGGCCGGCGATCTGATGCAAATGCAGAGTCTGACGGAAGACTGGGCCGCCTGGAACGACACCTTTGCCTTTATTCAAGACCGCAACCCCGACTACATCACCTCCAACCTACACAAGTACGCCTTCGAAAGTTTGCGGCTCAACTTCATCATTTTGGTTAACCCCCAGGGGGAAATAGTCTACGGGGCTGGCTACGATCTGGCCGCCCGCAACTTTGTACCCATCCCTCCCAGCCTCAGCCAGCAACTCACCGCCGGCAGTCCCCTGCTCCAATTTCCTCACCTGGCCTATCACCACGAGGGGCTGATCCAGGTAGATGACCAAATCCTACTGGTGGTGGTTGAACCTATCCTCCGCAGTGACGCCACCGGTCCAGCCAGAGGAGCCCTGCTCATGGGCCGCTACCTGAGCCAGGCGGTGATCGATAGCCTGGCGTTACGAACCCGACTGAATCTAACCCTGCACCCCCTCAGCCAGGGTGCCCTAACCCCAGACCTTCAGCCTGTGGCCGAGTCCCTCACCGCCCGCCGCGAGGCCCACCACACGCCTACTTTAATCAAACCCCAGAGTGCCGATACCCTGTCTGGCTTTTCCCTCTGGGCGGATCTCTACGGCCAGCCCCAATTGCTTTTGGAAGTGCAACTGCCCCGCGAGGTCCATCGCCAGGGGCAAACTAGCCGCCACTACTTGGGCCTGGCCCTGTTGGGAGCCTGGCTCATTTCTACGGCAGGAATTTTGCTGCTCTTGGACCGCGTCATCCTTAAACGGGTCCTGTCCCTCAGTCAGGAGGTTCAGCACATTGGCGGCACCAATGACCTCAGCCTACGAGTGAGGAGCGAGGGCAACGACGAGTTGAGCTATCTCAGCCAAAACATCAACGATATGCTGGGCGAACTCCAAGCCAGCAACGAAAAGCTGGCGGCGGAGCAGCAAAAGGCAGAGCAACTGCTGCTGAATATATTGCCTGCCCCCATTGCCGACGAACTCATGCAGACCAAGGCCTCAATTCCCCAACACTTCGATGAAGTCACCATTCTCTTTGCCGATATTGTGGGATTTACCGGCCTGTCCAGGCATTTATCTCCAATTCAATTGGTTGATCTGCTCAACCAGGTCTTTTCCGCCTTTGATGACCTGGCCGACCACTGGGGCTTGGAAAAAATCAAAACCATTGGCGATGCCTACATGGTAGCCGCTGGGCTACCCACCCCCCGCCCCGACCATGCCGAGGCGATCGCAGAAATGGCCCTGGCCATGCAGCAGGTGGTCACCTCCTTTAGCGGCACCACTGGCGAACCGCTCAAAATCCGCATTGGCATCAATACTGGGGTCGTCGTCGCCGGGGTGATTGGCACCAAAAAGTTTATCTATGACCTCTGGGGCGATGCGGTCAACGTCGCCAGCCGCATGGAATCCTCCAGCGCACCGGGCATGATCCAAGTCACGGCCGCCACCTACGAGCGCCTCAAGGATAAATACCAGCTCCAACAACGGGGGCGCATTGCCGTTAAAGGCCGGGGCGAGATGGATACCTTCTGGCTTCAGGGCCCGCGCTCCCCCCACCACTGCAGTCAGATCCCTGCCGCTTCAACGGTCTAGCGGCGCCCCCCAGGCCAGCCAACCCCAGAAGCTTAAAACTTCCAGCCCCAAAAATGACTACTTGGTTATATAGTAAATGGTAGTCCCCTATCCCA
>DVEE01000545.1 GCA_015295885.1 Leptolyngbyaceae cyanobacterium M65_K2018_010 | reverse complement strand
GGGGGGCTGACCGGCCTCCAAGCGCTCTACCTCAGCGATAACCAAATCACGGCGCTCCCCGATGGCCTGGCTACCATGGCCAACCTGGAAAGGTTAGATTTGCGGGGCAACCCTATTCCCATTCCGCCGGAGATCTTAGGCCCAAAGGAAAGGTGGCAAGGCCCGGGTGATATCCGGGAAATTCTGGCCTACTACTTCCAAACCCTTGACCCCAACGAAACTGCCCCCCTCTACGAGGCTAAATTGATCATCGTCGGTGAGGGTGGGGCCGGTAAGACCACCCTGGCGAAAAAGCTGCTCGACCCCGACTACGAGCTTGACAGGGAGGAAAAATCCACCGAAGGCATCGACGTGCTGCGCTGGGAGTTTGACCAGCCTAACGGCATTCCCTTTCGGGCCAACATTTGGGACTTTGGCGGCCAGGAAATCTACCATGCCACCCACCAGTTCTTTCTCACCAAGCGCTCTCTCTACGTCCTGGTGGTGGATACCCGCCAGGACAATACCGATCTTTATTACTGGCTCAACGTGGTGGAACTGCTGAGCGATAGCAGTCCGGTGTTCATTATCAAAAACGAAAAGCAAGACCGCCCCTGCGAGGTCAACGAACGCCAGCTCAAGGGGGAATTTGCCGATTCCCTAGAAAAGGTGCTGGCTACCAACCTGGCCGATAATCGCGGCCTGGGGGAACTGAAGGCCGCCCTCCAAAAACGGATTGTGGACCTGCCCCATGTGGGCACCCCCCTGCCCAAGGTGTGGGTGCGGGTGCGGGCCGCCCTAGAGAACTACGCTGCCACCCGCAACACCATCACCTTCGAGGAATACGGCGCGATCTGCGGCACCTGCCAGCTCACGGACAAGGCCCGCATGCAGAGCCTTAGCCGCTACCTCCACGATTTGGGAGTCATTTTGCACTTCCACGACGACGCGATTCTCAAGCACACCGTCATCCTTAAGCCCGAATGGGGCACCGCTGCGGTCTACAAAGTCCTGGATACGCCAGAGGTACGGGATAATTTTGGCCGCTTTAGCCGCGCCCAACTGGAAGAGATCTGGAGTGATGACGAATACGCTGACCTGCGCGATGAGCTGCTGCAACTCATGATGCGGTTCAAACTGTGCTACGAAATTCCGGGCCATCCGCAACATTACATTGCACCCCAGCTTTTAGCCATCGACAAGCCCCCCTACGATTGGGAGGATCACCAAAATTTGCTGCTGCGCTACCACTACGAGTTCATGCCCAAGGGCATTCTTACCCGTTTTATTGTGGAAATGCACAAGTTCATCGAAGCCCAAACCCTGGTGTGGAAAAGTGGGGTGGTGCTTAACAACGGGTCTGCCCGTGCTGAGGTAATTGAGCTGTACCACCGGGGCGAAATTCACATTCGCGTATCGGGTATTCGCCAAAAGGATCTGTTGACGGTAATCAGCCACGAAATTGACCAGATAAACGATTCCTACGAACGCCTGCGGGTGAAAAAGCTGATTCCCTGCAATTGCGAAACCTGTGCAGGCAGCCAAGACCCTCACTTTTATCAGCTAGAGAAACTCCATGAGCGCATCCATAACGGCAAGTTCACCATTGAATGCGGCCAACCACCCTATCTCGATGTACCCATCAGGCCCTTAATTGACGAAATCACTCCCCTATCCTTCGTCGATGGTGTCTTGCCTGGCGATGACTGGTCAGACAGGGGGAGTGGAGGCTATTCGCACCATGCCATTGAGCGGCAAAAAGATACCTGGCAAGAGCAACGGTTGCCTCCAACTATGGCTAAGGAGGTCTTTCTTTCCTACTCCTGGGGCGGCGAGAGCGAAGCCATTGCCAACCAAATTGACCAAGCCTTTCAATCTAGGGGCATTACCATCGTCCGCGATAAACGCGATCTGGGCTTCAAAGGACTGATTAAAGAATTCATGCAGCGCATTGGTCGGGGTAAATGCGTGATCGCTGTGGTGGATGACAAGTATCTCAAATCCCCCAACTGTATGTTTGAGCTGGTACAGGTGGCGCAAAACGGCGATTTTTACGATCGCATCTTTCCCATCGTTATTAACAGCAGCGCCAAAATCTCCAGGGGTAGCGATCGACTCGCGTACATCAAACACTGGCAAGACCAGATCGATGAGCTGAACCAAGAGCTTATGACCTTTGGCAACGCCGTCAAAGTCAGCAGCATTCAAGAGGAACTCAACCAGTTTGAAGACATTCGCAATACCATTGACCAGCTCACCTACCTGCTCAAAAACATGAACACCCTCACCCTCGAGAGGCACAGCGAATCAGGGTTTGCGGAATTATTTGAGGCGATCGAGCAGCGCCTGAATGAATAGCTTGCCACCCCCAAAACTGGTGCATTGGTGAAGTAGGCCCAGATTCCAGGGGTCTTGGGGCGATCAGCTAGAGTATGGCTAAAAACCCGGTTTCTTCATCGCTGGCGAACGGCAGGACTGGCGTTCTAGCCAAGAAACCGGGTTTCTGTACTATTCCACGCAGACCCCCAGGATCTATACCGGCATTAACCTCACTTGCTGGGCACGCGAGGCTTTACCCAGCCTACGGGGTTAACCGGGCGGCCACCAAGGCGATGGGCGATCGGCCCGGTCTACGTACCCTGGGCAAAGTAAAGCCGAAGGACCCATCGCCATTCACTATAGTCCTCAGTATCGCCAGAACCTAGGAAGCCGGGTCTTATGGTCGCAACCAACCCCAACATTAACCGGGCGATCGCCTTTGAAGACTACCTGCCCCACCCTGACGGCAGTGATCGTCCCCAAGAACTGGTAGACGGAGCGCTGATTGATAGGCCGCCCCCACTTGGATGCACATGCTGATTGCCAAGTTTTTGGTACAGGTGCTGGATCAGGCGATTCAATCTAGCGGCCGGGATGATGACTGGACGGCCCTAGCGGTACCGGGGCAGCGCACGGGAGACTTGACTGCTCGCTTGCCGGATGGGGCGATCGTCCCCTTTAGCACCGTTGAGGATGTGCTAGCCGCTGCGGTGTTGACCCACCCAGCCCCCCTGGTGGTTGAGATTGTCAGCCAAAATTGGCAAGACGATTACTTAATCAAACTGGCCGAGTACGAGACCCTGGGCATTCCAGAGTATTGGATTGTGGATTACCAGGGGCTCGGGGGGACTCGCTATATTGGTCATCCCAAGCAGCCCACACTTTCGGTTTACTCGCTGGTGGAGGGGGAGTACCAGGTGAGCTTATTTAGGGCTGGGGATCGGATTAAGTCGCCCATGTTTCCAGATTTGGTCCTGAGTGCAGAGGCGGTGTTTGCGGCCGGCCAGCCGAGGTATTTGCGATCGCGCCAGGGGTGAGCATGGGTCACCGTTCCTGAGCATCTGCTGGGTATGGCTCAACCGATCGGAACCAGAACCGGTGGGCTATCCCTTAAGACCTGGCAACGCTAGGCACGCGGGGCTTGGCCCAGTCTATGGGCCGCCTCATCCAACCTATCCAGGGAAAGGCCACCTTACAATAGAGGAGATTGCCCACCCACGCTGGCCTGCCGATGGTGAACAATACCCTAGAGATCCGCACGCAAATTCAGCATTACCTTGACCAACTCTCTCCCACACGGTTAGGGGTGGTGCTTGATTTTTTGGCCTATCTGGCAGAACGCGAAGGTAACGCCGCCACCCAAGCACCCTTGCCCTTCCCAGACGGGGTAGTCGAGACCCCGCCTGCTACCCCAGCACCCAGCCCTGGGGGGAGGGTTGACCTGGCCTCTGTAGGAATGGATAGATCGGGAGCGGCATCACTACGGGCCAGTTTGACGACCTTTGCAGAAGATTGGGATAGCCCGGAAATGGACATTTACGATCACTACGATGCTGCTAGAAACTCTACACCGCGGTGATGTTGTTTTAGTGCTGTTTCCCAATGCTGACCTGAGTTCCGCAAAAACCCGACCCGCATTAGTGGTACAGGCCGACCATCTGCAAACTGGGCTTGATCAGGTGGTAGTTGCAATGGTTACTAGCCGCATGTTTCGAGCAGGTCACCCAAGTCGAGTGTCTATTTTGCTGGATTCTCCGCTGGGCCGCCAATCTGGATTACTGACGGATTCGGTTGTCATGACTGACAATTTAGCGACCGTTAGCCTTGCGGCTGTTTTTCGGGTGATTGGTTCTCTGTCTACCGCCGAAATTGATAGGGCTTTGAGCCATACTCTGGGTTTGTGAGCTGTTAACCTCACTGGCTGGGCACGCGGGGCTTGGCCCAGTCTAGGAACTTTGCCGGGCTACCAAAAACGCGATCGCCGATCGCCAGTCCACGGTTTGCCCCTGGAGTTGTCGCTGGCAGAGGGTCTGAATCGCCGCCAGATCTTGGTCATTCAGGTGTTGGACCAGTTGGTCGCGGTAGCTAGGGGGAGTACCGCCCACCGCAAACCACCGCTGTAGCAGGGCGGGAGAAATATAAAGTCGGCTGTGCAACAGGTCTTCGGTCATTTGCACCGTAAAGCCCGCTTGGCGAAAAAGGGTCGCTAGGGTGTCGGCCTGCCAGTCAAAGCGGGGGTCGGTGGGGGATTGGGCGATGGCGGCTTCGGCCTGGTGCCAGCGCTGGACCAGGGCTTTGGGCAGGGAGGTGCTATCCACCAGGGCCGAAATTCGCTGGCTATGACGGGGGATCGTTTCGGCCAGCAACACCACTCCCTCGGAGGCCAAGAGGGCCTGAAGTATGGCCACGAAGCGGTCTCGATGGGCCACCTGGCCAAAGGCATTGCGGCCCACAATCCGCTCAAACCGAAGTCCTGCCGTGGCGGTGGCCAGGGCCGCCGGTAGGGCGTCTAAATCTGCCTGGATAACCACAGGACGGGCCAGTTCTGGCAGTGGAGCGGCCTGTTCTTCCAGGGCCAGCTTGTCTTCCAGGCGGTTGACCTGGGCGTAAACACTGCCCTCGGGCACCCGACGCACGGCCTCCCAGGTGAGTAGGCCGCTGCGGGCGTTTAGGTCAAGGATGCGGTGGTGGCGCTGGGGGGGCGCCAGGGCAAACAGGCGATCGCGCACGGCCCCCAACTGTTCCCCCGCCTGGCTGAGGGTGCGTTGCAACCAGCGATCGCGGGCTGGGTCATCGGGGCTGTAGGTGAGGGCTTCCGGTAGGGCGCCACCGCCATCGATCAGGGCCGCCAGTTGGGCCTCGCGCCGCTGGGCCACCTGGGTTTGTAGGGTGGCCTCGTAACCCTGGCGGGAGGGTTGGTAGAACACCTGGCCCTGGAGGCCGCTGGGGAGGTACTGCTGCTCCACCCAATGGTCCCGGTAGGCGTGGGGGTAGAGGTAGCCCTTGCCGTGGCCAAAGCCCTTTTTGTCGCGGCTGGGGTCCCGCAGGGGGGGCGGCACCTCCTGCTCTCGCTCCCGCTCCACCGTGGCCAGGGCATCGAAAAAGCCCATGGCGCTGTTGGACTTGGGGGCGGTGGCCAGGTAGAGGGTGGCCTGGGCCAGGGGATAGCGGCCCTCGGGCATCCCCACCCGGTCAAAGGCGGCGGCGCAACTGGTCACCACCACAACGGCCTGGGGGTCGGCTAAACCAATGTCTTCGCTGGCCAAAATCACCAGGCGACGAAAGATAAAGCGGGGGTCTTCGCCGGCGTAGACCATGCGGGCCAGCCAGTAGAGGGCGGCGTCGGGGTCAGAACCGCGCACACTTTTGATAAAGGCACTGATGGTGTCGAAGTGGGCGTCCCCTTCCTTGTCGTAGAGCACCGCCCGGCGCTGGATCGACTCCTCCGCAACGGCCAGGGTGATGGAGATAGCGCCGTCGGCCCCCGGCGGAGTTGTCTCCACCGCCAGCTCCAGGGCGTTGAGCAGGGCGCGGGCGTCACCATTGGCCACGTTGACCAGGTGATCGAGGGCGGCGGGTTCTAGCTCAATGGGGCGATCGCCGTAGCCCCGCTCTCGATCTGCCAGGGCCTGCTCCGCCACCCGATACAGATCCGCCGCCTCCAGGGGTTTAAGCTGAAAGACCCGCGATCGACTGACCAGGGCCTTATTCACCTCAAAGTAGGGGTTCTCGGTGGTGGCCCCAATCAAAATCACCGTGCCATTTTCCACCCAGGGCAGCAGGGCATCCTGCTGGGCCTTGTTGAAGCGATGCACCTCATCGATAAACAAAATGGTGCGGCGTCCGTGCTGGCCACGTAGATCCTGGGCCGCTGCGATCGCCTCGCGAAGGTCTTTCACCCCCGCCAACACCGCATTCAAGGCAATAAAGTGGGCGCTGGTGGTGTTGGCAATGATCTGGGCCAGGGTGGTCTTGCCCGTCCCCGGTGGCCCAAAGAAAATCAGCGACGACAGTTGATCCGCCTGAATCGCCCGCCGCAGCAGTCGCCCCGGCCCCACCACCGCATCTTGCCCGATAAATTCATCCAGGCTGCGGGGCCGCATCCGGGCCGCCAGGGGAGCCTCCCGGTCCAGTTGGGTTTGGCGACTATGGTCAAAAAGATCCATTAGGGGCCGTTATAAAGAAGTATTTCGTCCCGCTAGCCAACGTTCAAAGGACCGATGACTCTCACCACTTGGTCTACCTGCTAATAGACCTTCAATGCCAATGTGTTCATCCAGATCAACCCATTCAATGGCATAACCATCCCCTAAGAGTTGCCAGTTCTGACGCTCCTCTGGAGAAGCGTGCAATAAACGGGGATACCAAGATAGAGGAATCACTAAACTTCGTCCATCAACCAAATCCACAATTAATTTCTCATCAGTCACGCTGATTTGTACTGCAAGGGGTTCTGTTTCAAGGGTCAAAGTAGTCATGCCAAGCCTCCAACAAAGGTTGTTCGTGTTCCTCCACCAGCCGAGCAATATCATTGAGTTCGTGGTCTTTGAACCCTCGATTCTTGGCGATGACAACAGGATTCAGCCAAAACTTAACCAACTGCCGATCGCGCTTAACATGAATATGAGCAGGTTCACCTCTATCAGAACTGAAAAAGATGAAACTGTAGGGGCCAATCTTAAGCACCGTAGGCATGGGTAGGGATACTGCTAGGCTATGCTCAGTTTAACTGGCCAGTTCCTTGAGAAAATAAGTGGCCTACAGGCAATGGCTTGACCGACTAGATTGAAGCGAGGGGAAAGGTTGCTGTTCATCCTGGTATATTTCCAGTGCTACCCAAGGCAGACGGTTCAGGGGGTTCTCTGAGGGAGGCGTCAAGCTCAGGTCATGGTAAGCCGGTCAACTCCTCCGGTAGAATCTGGGGATGACCCATTCGAACCCTACTCCGGCTGTCCCCGCCCAGGCCTGGCAACGCCCCCTCGGTCAGGGGTGGGATCAGTATTATGTGGTACGTTACGCCAGCAACCTGGATGATGGCCCCTGGCATGGGGCTCCCCTGGGGGGCTTTGGGGCCGGGTGTATAGGGCGATCGCCCCGGGGCGATTTCAACCTCTGGCATCTGGATGGCGGTGAGCACGTCTTCCAAACCTTCCCGGCCTGCCAGTTTAGCCTGTTTGAAGCGGCTGGAGGACGAACCCAGGCCTACGCCCTCAGCACCCAAGCTCCCACCGATGGCAGCCTTTCCACCTGGGCCTGGTATCCGGCGGCCACGCCAGAATGCCCCACCGGCACCTACCACGCCCTCTACCCCCGCAGTTGGTATCGCTACGAAAACGTCTTTCAGGCCCAGATCACCTGCGAGCAGTTCTCCCCGATCTGGCCGGACAACTATCAGGAGGCCAGCTACCCGGTGGCGGTGTTTGAGTGGACGGCCCACAATCCCACCGACCAGCCCCTCACCCTCAGTCTGATGGTGAGTTGGCAGAATATGGTGGGCTGGTTTACCCATACCCAACCCTCCCCAGCGGTGCAGTTACGGGATGACGGCAGCCCCTTCTACGAATACGTGCCGGCCCTGGGACAGAGTGCGGGCAACTATAACCAATTGGTTTCCACCGAGGGTTTGAAGGGGTGCCTGATGGAAGGTGCCTGGCCACGGCGGGGCGACCCCCAGGAGGGCGACGGTCAGTGGTGCTTGGCCACCCTGGACAATCCCAATATCGAGATTTCCTACGATTTGCGGTGGAACCCGGCGGGGGATGGTGGCGACCTGTGGGATGCCTGGGCTCGGTTGGGCCGCCTGATGAACCTGCTGGATACCACCCCGGCAGCCGAGGGGGAACAGATTGGCTGTGCGATCGCCCTGCGGTTTACCCTGCAACCGGGGGAAACCCAACAGATCCCCCTGGCCCTGGCCTGGGATTTGCCCGTGACCGAGTTTGCCCAGGGGGTGAGGGCCTACCGCCGCTATACGGACTTTTTTGGGCGCAGTGGCCGCCAGGCCCGGGCGATCGCCCAGGCCGCCCTGACCCATTACCGCGACTGGCGCCAGCACATTATCGCCTGGCAGCAGCCGGTGCTGGATCGGGCCGACCTGCCCGACTGGTTCACCATGGCCCTATTCAACGAACTCTACGACCTGGCCAGCGGTGGCACCCTCTGGAGTGCCGCGACCGAAGCAGACCCGGTGGGCCAGTTTGGCGTACTGGAGTGCCTAGACTACCGCTGGTATGAAAGCCTGGATGTGCGCCTCTACGGGGGCTTTGCTACCCTGCTGCTGTGGCCCGCCTTGGAAAAGGCGGTGCTGCGGGCCTTTGCCCGGGCGATTCCGACCCAGGACGATCGCCAGCGGGTGATTGGCTACTACTTTACCCTGGGGGTCGAGAGTCCCCTGGCCCCGCGCAAGGTCAAGGGAGCTACCCCCCACGACTTGGGTGCCCCCAACGAACACCCCTGGGTGCAGACTAACTACACCAGCTACCAAGATTGCAACCAGTGGAAAGACCTGGGCAGCGACTTTGTGCTACAGGTCTATCGGGCCTTTCAGTTCACTGGGGCCAGGGATGTAGAGTTCCTCCAAGACTGCTGGCCAGCGGTAGTGGAAACCCTCCAATACCTCAAACACTTTGACCGCGATGGCGACGGTATTCCCGAAAACGCCGGTGCCCCAGACCAAACCTTCGACGATTGGCAACTTAAGGGCATCAGTGCCTACTGCGGTGGGCTGTGGCTGGCGGCCCTGGAAGCGGCGATCGCCATCGGCCAGCGACTCAGTGCAGCGGGGTTAGCCCCTGGCAATACGCCTATTCTCCTCACCCAGTACCAGCGCTGGTTGGACAATGGCCTCAAAGCCTATCACCCCAAACTGTGGAATGGTCGCTATTACCGGTTGGATACGGGCAGTGACTCGGCGGTGGTGATGGCGGACCAACTCTGCGGTCAATTTATGGCCCGTCTACTGGGCCTGCCTGACCTGCTGGAAGAGGACTGCATTCGGTCGGCCTTGCAGGCCATCTACGAGGCTTGCTTTGTCAACTTCAACCGGGTGATGCAAAGCCAGGCGCAGCCCCAGAGCCAGAAATTTGCCGGGGCGCAAGTAGGTAATTTTAGCGCCGCTACCCTGGCCCAACCCATCGGTGTAGCCAATGGCGTGCTCCCCGATGGCACCCCCGAAGACCCAGACAGTACTCACCCCTTAGAAGTGTGGACCGGCATCAACTTCGGGCTGGCGGCCTGCTTCGCCCAAATGGGACAGGCAGAGCAGGGGATGGCGATCGCCGAGGCCGTGGTGCGGCAGATCTACCACTACGGGCTGCAATTCCGCACCCCCGAGGCCATCACCGCCCTGGGCACCTACCGGGCCTGCCACTACCTGCGACCGATGGCGATTTGGGGATTGTATCAGATGCTGTAAGCAGGCTGCCTGTCAGGAGGTCACTCTAGTTATCAGCTCTGAGTGAGCTTTTAGGAGGTTTCTAGAAAAGATCTTCCCTTTTCCTAGGATGGGCAAAGCTTGCGTGCCCATCAGAGAACGCCCTGATAGATACGGCAAGAAGCTTTTGCCCATCCTGCAAAGGTATGTTTTTCTCCAGAAATTGCCTTAGGGAGTGCTTTTTTGCACCGGTGGACTAGGTATTCGGTTGGGTGGTGACCGCGGTAGCCCCTTCAACGGACATTGCCACCTGCTTAGCCTGCTCGAGAACGCCCGCGGCGTCAGGGTTGTACTTGAGCACCACGGTCGAGCCGGTTTGCGCTACCCAGAGACCAACACTATCGGAGATGTTGGCATCATCCAGGGCCTTGGCTACCCGCTTAGCCAGACCACTTTCGTCAAACTGGCCGTCTAGACCCACCTTGGCGGGATCGATCTTAGCCGCAGCGGCGGCTTGCTTCACATCAAACTTAGGCGCGGCAGCAGCCTTTTCTTCTTCTTTTTTGCCAAACAGCTTACCTAGAAAACCCATGATTTATCTCCTTTCAGGTCATCAAGCTAACTAGCGGCGGATTTCACCCCTCACTTCGGAGTTAACCCATCGCCGGTTGAATCAGGAATTAACACCGTTTTGCAACTTAGCAGGGAATCATAAGGAATCGGTAAAGGTCATCCCCCCACGGTCCTGGCCTCTGGCAGGGCAAGATCCCGTTTGCCGGAACCTACTACCGCTGAGGTTGCTGTTGGTAAGCCCAGTAGAGGGCTTCTAAAAACGTGTCGGTGGTCATTTCCGTGGGCAGGGTCACCAACCCCAACTGGTCTTTGTAACGGCGGGCCAGGTGATCACTCACCTGCACCTGGGCCTGACGGCTCAGGGTGGTTCGCCGTTGTAAAAACGCTCGAATGGTCGCCAGGTCATCGGGGGATAGCTGGGTAATATCGATTAAGCCTAGCAGGTCCTTGCCAATGGCCTGGGAACGCTCCGGCACCTGGACGGGGCCAGGGGTTTTCGGATCGGTTTGCACCACCAGGGTGCCCGCTAACCAGTCGCCCAGGCGTTTCTCTGGCTGGGTCAACAGAATGCAGAAAAATCCAATGAACAAAAAGTCGTCTATGGGGCGCAGCAGCGATCGCAGGGTGGCCTGCAATAACCGTTCGGGCTGGCCATCATCCCGAATGACCCGAATTTTGCTGTAACGCTTGCCAGGGGTTTGGCCAAACCAGAGGGTTTCAAACAGCACAAAGTAGCCCACATACAAGCCAAAGGCTAACAACGAGCCAATCGCTGTCAGCCAGAGTTGTATAGTGCGACTATCGAGCCCCAGCACCGACTCCATGGAGAGTAACTGCACCAGCAAAAAGCTGTAGATCACCGCTAATCCCAACAGCCCCAGCCCCAGGCAGGCATAGTCCACCACCAGGGCAACGGCTCGGCTGCCAACGCCCGCCAGCACAAAATCCAGCTCAATGCTTTCAGGGGTGCGGATGGTGACGGTTTTAAACAGGCCCATGGAGTAAAAGGGGGAGGGAAGGCGTAGTCGGAAGAGTATTGGCTGGCCGCGGTGGCTGCCCCTTGCCTTAGGGGTTGGTCTGTTCCGGTGGATGGCGCAGTTCTAGATCCAGCCCTTCGCGGCGACTGCGGAGGTCGTAGTAGAGGACTGCTTTAACCGCTTGCCATAGGGGCAAAGTAAGGACGCTACCCAGCAGGCTGAGCAGCAGGCCGATCCCCTGGCTAGCCGCTAAAACCGCCGTGTTGTCGGGCAGGAAGGCAAAAAATAGGCTGGGGAAATAGTTGGTCACCATGAGGATGGGGAGCTGAATTAGGAAGGCCGCTAAAAACACGATTTGAATGCGCCAGACCGAGGTCTGGGTCAACTCCCAACTGCGACTTAAGCTACCGCCAGCATCCTGACTCGCCTCAATGGCCAGCACTGCGTCGGCGATAAACAGCCGGGCCAAAATCCAAATCAGCACCAGCACAAAAACACCCAAGCCCAGCATCAAACCCAAGATCCCCCCCAGAATTCCCCCCACCGTTCCATTAATCAGGGCCGTAAACATTCCGGCGATCAGCAGCCCCACCGCTCCCCCTGCGATCAGAGCCCCCAGGCTGGCGGCCAGGTAGGCGGCCATATAGGCCAAAAAGAGCAAAAATCCCAACCATAAAAACTGGCCCAGTTTAGGGGCAAGCAGGCGCTGCGCCGCCGAGGCTGTTTCAGGACGGTTAACCAGATCGCAGAACACTAGGCGGCCCATGACGCCGGATAGTTGATAATACTTGGCCGACCCATAGAGTAGCGCTAAAAACCCCAGAACCAGGCCCCCTAGCCCGCCTATAATGGGCAGGAAGGAGCTACCCAGGGTGGACAACATTGCCACGGGTAGGGCAATCAGCAGCACTAAGCCGACTAGGCCGCCCAGCAACCAGAGGGTAGCCAGGGCAGACAGTTTCAGGTAGGTTTTGAAGCGATCACGGTACAGCCGCAGGGCCGCACTAACCACATCCCCTGGATTGAGCGGACCCAACTGAGCCGCAGGATTCATCGATAGAGGCTCCTAATCGCTCGAGCTGCCATAAATCTCGAGATTAGCCTACACTGCAGGCAGATTCGCCCTTTTGCCAATTTACTTCATGAATGTTCAGCGTTGGATTGCCCGCCGCGAAGCCAGTTGGCGCCAATTGGATAGGTTGCTGCACCAGGCGGAGCGCCAGGGGTTAAGCTCCCTATCCGGGGACCAGGTGCGGCAAATGGCCAGTCTCTATCGGTCGGTGGCGGCGGATCTGGCCCGGGCCAAAAGTCAGGCCCTGGGGCCGGCGGTGGTGCAGGACCTGCAACGGCTGACCAGTCGCGGCTATAGTCAGATTTATCAAGGCTCCCGGCGGCAAGAGTGGCAGGCCCTGGTGGATTTTTGCCGCTACGGGTTAGCCGAAACCATCCAACAAACCTGGGTTTATCTGGCCTTGGCCACCCTGATATTTGCCCTGGGCGGCCTGGTGGGTTGGTGGTTCGCCTGGAGAGATCCCGGGTTTATGACCCTGGTGTTGGGGCAGGATTTTGTAGAAACGGTTAGGACTCGCCAAGAGCTCTGGACCGTCTCTATTCTGGGTATGGAACCCGTGGCTTCCAGCAGCATTATGATCAACAACATCCGGGTTTCCCTCGGGGCGATCGGGGGCGGCGTGGCCATGGTGCTCCCCCAACTCCCGCTGATCACTCCGCCGGGGGTGTTTACGATTTATCTACTGTTTACCAACGGCTTGATGATTGGCTGCGTCGGGGTGCTGGCGGCCCAGACCAATTTAGCCTACGACCTCTGGGCTTTTGTTTTCCCCCACGGGGCGTTGGAACTGCCGGCTGTTTTTATGGCGGGTGGGGCGGGGTTACTGCTGGCACGGGGGATTTTATTACCAGGCACCTACCGACGAGGGGATGCCCTGCGCCTCTACGGCCTGCAGGCCGCTAAATTGCTCTATGGCATCATCCCTCTGCTGATTGTAGCCGGGCTGATCGAAGGCTTCTTCTCTCCCCAGCCCTGGATTCCCAACCCGATGAAGTATGCCACCGGCCTAGCTTTGTTGTGGGGGCTGGGGCAGTATTGCCGTCGTCAGCGCCCCGACCCAGGCTGGCAGGCAGACCCGGCGGTGAGGTAGGGACGCTATGGCCGAATACCGCTATCCATCCCGGCCAGTGGTGCGATCGACCCGAGGCATGGTGGTCTGTCCCCATGCCCTGGCCTCGGCGGTTGGGTTGGGGGTGCTGCAGCAGGGGGGCCATGCCGTAGATGCCGCGATCGCCCTGAATGCCGCCCTCGGGGTAGTTTATCCGCACATGACTGGGCTGGGTGGGGATAGCTTTTGGCTGATCTACTCGGCGGCGACCCAGCAGGTCTATGGCTTGAATGGCTCTGGGCGGGCGGGCCAACAGGTGAACCGAGAGAGGTTTCACCGGCAGGGCCTCCAGGCCATTCCCCCGCGGGGCGCCCAGGCCGTCCTGACCGTACCTGGTGCCGTGGCCGCTTGGGGCCAAGCCCACCAACGATTTGGCCGCCTACCCTGGGCCCAACTCCTACAACCGGCCATCGACCTGGCCCGGCAGGGTTACCCCGTCTCCGCGTCCCAGGGGTATTGGACTCGGCGCAACCAGGAGAACTTCACCCGATTCTCTGAAGCCCCCCTGCCCTTTTTACCGGGGGGCCGGGTCCCCCCGGTGGGTACCTGGCTCACCAATCCAGATCTGGCCAAGAGTCTTGAGAGTCTGGCTGAGGGCGGCCCTGAGGTCTTTTACCGGGGAAATCTGGCCCAACGGATCGTAGACGACCTGACCGGTCGAGGGGGATGGCTGACCCGCGAGGATTTTGTCGCCCACGCCTCCACCTGGGTTGACCCGATTTCCACCACCTACCGGGGCTTCCAGGTCTATCAACTGCCTCCCAATACCCAGGGTTTTACGGTGCTGCAAATGCTCAACCTGATCGAACCCTTTGACCTGGGGCACCTGGGCCACGGCACCGCTGATTACTACCATCTACTGGTCGAAGCAACCAAGCTGGCCTACGCGGATCGCGATCGCTGGCTCAGTGATCCGGCCTTTGTAGACATCCCCCTGCCCGATCTGATTAGCAAGACCTACGCCGATGGCCGTCGGGCCCGGTTAAGGATGGACCTGGCCCAACCCTACGCAGCCGTAGCCAGGGGAGGCGATACCACCTACTCTGCAGTGGTGGATGCCGAGGGCAACATCGTATCTGCCCTGCAGAGTCTTTACTTTGACTTTGGGGCGGCGGTGGTACCGCCTGGGTTAGGGTTTGCCCTGCATAATCGAGGGGCCTTGTTTGCCCTCGATTCCCAAGCCGCCAATTGCCTAGCACCGGGTAAGCGCCCCTTTCATACCCTGATTCCAGCCCTGGTGCGGCACCGTAACGGTCGTCCTTACCTGGCCCTAGGGACTATGGGGGGCGAAGGCCAACCCCAAACCCAACTGGCTTTACTGACCAGGCTGTTGGATTTTGGCTTCGACCCCCAAACGGCCATCGATCTGCCCCGCTGGCTGTGGGGGCGTACCTGGGGCGAGTCGGCTACGGGGCTGACCCTGGAGGGCCGCATTCCTAACCCTATCCGCCAGGATCTGCGGGCTCGAGGCCACCGGGTCAAAGTCGTCCCCGATTGGACCGACCTGATGGGCCACGCCCACGTCCTTCGCCTGGACCCTACCGGCCCAGCCCTAGAAGGTGGCAGCGATCCTCGCAGCGATGGGGTCGCCCTTGGCCTAGACTAGGTCAGCTGAGGCTAGCATCAGGCCATTCCTGGCCCAGCAATTCTTGAATTTGTTGGGGATTGAGATACCCGACAAGGCGCCGGGGCGGTAGGGGAGACACTCGCACTAGGGTGGGAGTAGCACTAATCTGATCCGCCTCAGCCAAGTCAGGGTGGTTCAGGACATCAATCAGTTGCAGGCTATAGGGGGTGGGCAGGGCAGACTCCAGGGTCTGGTGTAACCTCCGTAGCATTTGCTCCGTGGCCGTTGTATCGGCTCCGCTGACAAAGAGTTTGAAGCAGTAGGATGCCTGTGGGACCCAGGCGGGCAGGGCAGGGTAGTAGTGGGTGCTGGTAACAAAATGCCCGGTGGCTTCCAGGTAGCATCGACCGAGACACCGCCTCCACCCGTAGGATTAAATCATGGCTCTCCCATAGCTGGGGAAACGCCGGGCGGTAAGACTCAATTACGGTTTGAGAGCAGGCCTCAATCTGGGTGTAATTCGGTTGCCACGGCAGGTTATCCAGGGAAAACAGCACATTCAGCAAGGTTTGATAGCGCAGCACCCGGGGGTAGGCTTCGGCCAGGGTTACCCAAGTCTGGCGCTGGCGGTCAAACCAGCGATCTACGGTGGCGGTAAAGCAAGGCAGCAAAAAATAAGGGGGTTCCCGCAAGTCCAGGGCCCTTTGAAGGGCGGCACACAGGTCCCAATGCCAATGGGCTTGTTTGTGCTGGTCGAGGCAATAAACACAGTCGCCTCCAGGGGTAAACAGGGCCAGGCCCTTAAAACTGGAGGCGACGGAGGCGGGCGGCGATACCCGTGATGACCTAGATACGTCCACGGAGCATTTGGGCCATTTCGTTTTGCCTGGGCGACATTTCCAGGGCGGTTTCCTCCGTAATTCGCCCAGACTCATAGAGGGCGTAGAGGGACTGGTTCATGGTGCACATGCCATCAAAGCCACATTTAGGAATCAGGGCTTCTACCTCATCCAACTGGCCTCGTTGGATATAGTCCTTGATGGCATCGGTGTTGATCATAATGTCGTGGAAGGCCGCCCGCTTACCATCGGTGGTACGGCAGAGCCCCTGGGCGATCACAGCCACCAACGACTCGGCCAAAGAGACCCGCATGGGAGCCTGCTGATCCGGTTCGTAGAGGCTGAGAATCCGCTCCACGGTCTTGACGGCACTGTTGGTGTGCAGGGTACCCATGACCAGGTGCCCGGTTTGAGCAGCTTTAAGGGCGGTATTGACGGTTTCAATGTCCCGCATTTCGCCCACCAGAATGACATCGGGGTCTTCTCGAAGAGAGGCCTTGAGGGCGGTATCAAACTTTTGGGTGTTGAGGCCTACCTCTCGCTGCTTGATCAAAGACCGTTTACTCTGATGCACAAACTCAATCGGATCCTCAATGGTAATGATGTTCTTGGGCATCTCCGAGTTGATGTAATCAATCATGGCCGCCAAGGTCGTAGACTTACCAGAGCCCGTGGGGCCGGTAATCAGGATCAGGCCCTTGTGGTAATGGCAAACATCCTTAAAGACGGGGGGAAAGCCCAATTGATCGAGGCTGAGAATTTTCATCGGAATCAACCGCAGTACCATGGCAGGGCCACGCAGGCTATCGAAAATGTTGATCCGAATGCGGGTGAACTCGTACTGGGTAGCCCCGTCGTAGTCTAGGGTGCGGCGAAATTCTTGAATTTCATCGGGGCGCAGAATTTCTTCCAACCAGCGGTAGAACGTGTCTTCATCGGTTACGGGGTAATCGGTCAGGGACATTTCCCCCCGGTCTCGGAATCTGGGTACTTCGCCAACCCCCAGGTGAATATCGGAAAACCCCTTGTCGTAGGCTTCGCGAACAATCCGTTCCAGGCTGGGGCTACCGCCCACTTTGGGGCTTTCGGCGGTCGGTGCTGGAGGGGGAGGGGCCGGGCGATGGGCCGCCGCCGGAGTCGCCCCTACCGGTGGCCGCGGTTGT
>DVEE01000306.1 GCA_015295885.1 Leptolyngbyaceae cyanobacterium M65_K2018_010 | reverse complement strand
CCTGGCGTTCGCTACCATATCATTCGCGGCACTTTAGATACTGCTGGGGTTAAGGATCGACGTCAAGGGCGCTCCAAGTACGGGGCTAAGCGACCTAAGGAATAGGGCGTGGTGCTGCCGACCCGATGGCCTCCCTACATCGTTCAATGTGAATTGCTTTTTGGTGGGGCATGGCCAGTGGTTTTTCCGGGTTAATAGCCGCTCTCTGCTGGAGTGACTCATCCTTCGCTTGATGTTTGGTTTTATTTTTTGGAATTCTGAATCATGTCCCGTCGTACTGTTATCCAAAAGCGTCCAGTTCCCCCGGATTCGGTTTACAACAGCCGACTGATCACCATGATGAGTCGACGGTTAATGACCAGTGGTAAACGATCGCTGGCGGATCGCATTGTCTATGACTCCTTTAACCTGATTAAGGAGCGTAGTGGTGCGGATCCCCTAGAGGTGTTTGAACGAGCGGTGCGCAATACTACCCCCCTGGTCGAAGTGAAGGCCCGGCGGGTTGGTGGGGCGACCTATCAGGTGCCCATGGAAGTCCGACCAGAACGGGGGGTGGCCCTGGCTTTGCGTTGGCTCACGCAGTTCTCGCGGCAAAGAGCGGGCAAGTCCATGGCTATCAAACTGGCCAATGAGCTGATGGATGCTGCCAACGAAACAGGCGGAGCAGTGCGTAAGCGGGAAGAAACCCACCGCATGGCTGAAGCCAACAAGGCCTTTGCCCACTATCGCTATTAGTTCAGGCTGATCAGGACGTTGGCGGGTTATTTCCTGAGTGTCTAGAATTAATCTGCGAGGATATTTCAACGGCTTGACTGGCATTGGGTCGCTAGGTTCGATAGCGATAAGGAGGTAGCTGTGGCACGGACAACCCCCCTTGAGCGGGTCAGAAATATTGGCATTGCCGCCCACATTGATGCTGGCAAGACTACCACCACCGAGCGAATTCTCTACTACTCGGGAATCGTTCACAAGATTGGTGAAGTCCATGAAGGCACTGCGGTAACCGACTGGATGGAACAGGAGCGGGAACGGGGGATCACCATTACCGCAGCTGCCATCAGTACCAGTTGGCGTCATCACCAGGTCAACATCATTGATACCCCTGGCCACGTAGATTTCACCATTGAAGTCGAGCGGTCCATGCGGGTCTTGGATGGGGTGATTGCAGTGTTTTGCTCTGTGGGTGGGGTGCAGCCCCAGTCCGAAACTGTCTGGCGACAGGCTAATCGCTATAACGTGCCGCGCATTGCCTTTGTCAACAAGATGGACCGCACCGGGGCCAACTTCTACAAGGTTTACCAGCAATTGCGCGATCGCTTGGGGGCCAATGCGGTGCCCATTCAGGTGCCCATTGGGGCCGAAGCCGATTTCCGTGGTGTGGTCGACCTAGTAGCCATGCGAGCTCGGATCTACCACGACGATCTGGGCGAGAATATTGAGGACTCAGAGGTACCAGCCGATGTCTTGGAGGTGGCTGAGGAGTATCGCACCAAGCTGCTTGAGGCGATCGCAGAGACCGATGATGTTTTGATGGAGAAATACCTCGAAGGGCACCCCCTCACCGCTGAGGAAATTGTACCCATGCTTTGTGGTTCCGCCTTCAAGAACCGAGGCATCCAACTGCTGTTAGATGCGGTGGTTGACTATTTACCTTCCCCCCTAGATGTACCCCCCATCCAAGGGGTATTGCCCAACGGGGAAACCGCTGAACGTCATGCCGATGACGAGGCCCCTCTGGCTGCCCTGGCCTTCAAGATCATGGCCGATCCCTACGGTCGCCTGACCTTTGTCAGGGTCTATTCCGGGGTCTTGAAAAAGGGGAGCTATATCTACAATGCCACTAAGGATAAAAAGGAACGGATTTCCCGGTTAATCGTCCTCAAAGCCGATGATCGCATTGAGGTCGATGAGTTACGAGCCGGTGACTTGGGGGCGGCCATTGGCCTTAAGGATACCTTTACCGGCGATACAATTTGCGATCCAGACCATCCGATTGTGCTGGAATCTCTGTTTGTTCCCGAACCGGTCATTTCCGTGGCGGTAGAGCCCAAAACCAAACAGGATATGGACAAACTGGCTAAGGCCCTGCAGTCTTTATCCGAAGAGGATCCGACCTTCCGGGTTAGTACGGACCCTGAAACCAATCAGACTGTGATTGCAGGTATGGGTGAGCTGCATCTGGATATTCTGGTAGATCGCATGCTGCGGGAGTTTAAGGTAGAAGCCAATATTGGTGCCCCCCAGGTGGCCTATCGGGAAACCATTCGGAAAGCCACCCAAGCAGAAGGGCGTTTTGTCCGTCAAAGCGGTGGCAAGGGTCAGTACGGCCACGTTGTGGTTGAGGTGGAGCCTGCAGATCCCGGCAGTGGGTTTGAATTTGTGTCTAAAATTGTGGGGGGGACAATTCCCAAGGAATATATTCCCTCCGCGGAACAAGGCATGAAAGAAGCCTGCGAATCTGGTATCCTAGCTGGGTATCCCGTAATTGATTTAAAGGTTACGCTTACCGACGGCTCTTACCATGAGGTAGATTCATCGGAAATGGCCTTTAAGATTGCTGGATCAATGGCGATGAAAGAAGCCGTTATGAAGGCATCTCCCGTCCTTCTCGAGCCCATTATGAAGGTCGAGGTTGAAGTTCCGGAAGACTTTCTGGGTGATGTCATGGGAGATTTAAACTCCCGACGTGGTCAGATCGAGGGCATGGGGTCAGAAGCTGGTATTGCCAAAGTTACCGCCGATGTCCCCCTGGCTGAGATGTTTGGTTATGCTACCGACATCCGCTCAAAGACGCAGGGTCGGGGCATTTTTTCAATGGAATTTAGCCACTATGGCGAGGTTCCTAGAAACGTGGCTGAGGCCATTATCTCTAAAAACAGTGGGAACGCTTAGAAAAGGAAAGGACACGTAACGTAAATGGCACGCGAAAAGTTTGAACGGACTAAACCACACGTCAACATTGGTACCATTGGTCACGTCGACCATGGTAAGACGACCTTAACAGCGGCAATCACCATGGCCCTCGCGGCGGCGGGTTCTGCTAAGGCTCGCAAATACGACGAGATCGACGCCGCTCCCGAAGAAAAAGCGCGTGGGATCACTATCAATACGGCCCACGTGGAGTACGAGACTGAAACTCGTCACTATGCTCACGTGGATTGTCCAGGGCATGCGGACTACGTGAAGAACATGATCACCGGGGCGGCCCAGATGGATGGTGCTATCCTGGTGTGTTCTGCTGCCGACGGCCCCATGCCTCAAACCCGAGAGCATATCCTGCTGGCTAAGCAGGTGGGCGTACCTAGCATCGTGGTCTTTCTGAATAAGCAAGATCAGGTCGATGACGAGGAATTACTGGAACTGGTGGAATTGGAAGTGCGTGAGTTGCTCAGCTCCTACGATTTCCCCGGGGATGATATTCCCATCACCTCTGGCTCCGCCCTATTGGCAGTGGAAGCCTTAACGGCTAATCCTAAATTGAAACGCGGGGAAGATCCTTGGGTAGATAAGATCCTGGCCCTTATGGATAGCGTTGATGACTATATTCCTACCCCTGAGCGTGATATCGACAAGCCTTTCCTAATGGCAGTTGAGGACGTGTTCTCGATTACAGGTCGGGGTACGGTAGCCACCGGGCGGATTGAGCGTGGCAAGGTAAAAGTGGGTGAAACCGTCGAACTCGTCGGTATTCGCGACACCCGGAGCACCACTGTAACTGGCGTTGAAATGTTCCAGAAGACCCTAGATGAAGGTATGGCTGGCGACAACGTCGGTCTGTTGTTGCGGGGGATTCAGAAGGAAGATGTCGAGCGCGGCATGGTGCTAGCTAAGCCAGGTAGCATTACCCCTCATACCGAGTTTGAGTCAGAGGTCTATATCCTGAAAAAGGAAGAGGGTGGTCGTCATACCCCTTTCTTTTCCGGTTACAAACCCCAGTTCTACGTCCGCACTACCGACGTAACCGGCACCATCAAAGCCTTCACTGACGACGAGGGGGGCACTGCTGAAATGGTGATGCCCGGCGACCGGATTAAGATGACCGTTGAGCTGATCAACCCAATCGCCATTGAACAGGGTATGCGCTTTGCTATTCGCGAAGGTGGCCGCACTGTAGGTGCTGGGGTTGTGTCGAAGATTCTGAAGTAGGGTTTATCCCTGACTTCATCGGCAGGGACAGGTTGCTCGGTTAACTTGTCCTTGCCTTTTTGCTTGTTTTGAACCTTGAAAATTTAGTTAGTCTGGAGTTACCCTATGGCTACGATTCAGCAGCAAAAAATTCGGATTCGCTTAAAAGCTTTCGATCGCAGACTGTTAGATACCTCCTGCGAAAAGATTGTAGATACGGCCAACCGCACCAATGCCACAGCAATTGGGCCTATTCCCTTGCCAACCAAGCGCCGGATTTACTGTGTGCTACGCTCTCCTCACGTTGACAAGGACTCGCGAGAGCATTTTGAAAGCCGCACCCATCGACGCATTATCGATATTTACCAGCCCTCCTCTAAAACCATTGACGCCCTGATGAAACTGGATCTGCCCGCTGGCGTGGATATTGAGGTCAAGCTCTAGACCCCCAGGACGATAGGCTTGGGGCATCCATGTCATGGCTTTGGGGTAGAGTCGGTTCCCAGTCCTCCAAAGCCATGCCTCCCCCTGCTGCTTCGGCAGCCACCTGAACCAGCAGGGGCCTGGGATCTCGCTTTTGGCCACGGTTGAGGGTCCAGGCGACCAACGGCGGTTAGGTTAGGATAAAAGGTATATTAAAAAGTGTAAACTTCTGTATCCTTGTGATACTCCTGGCCTTTCATCCCTAGGGCAATCATGGCGTTCTCTGAGGCTATTTCTGTGAGAGAGTTACCCCTTTTCCCTCTGCCAGAACTGGTGCTCTTTCCAGGCAGGCATTTGCCATTGCACATCTTTGAATTCCGTTACCGGATCATGATCAACACCATTCTCCAAGGCGACCGCCGCTTTGGCGTCTTGATGCTCGATCCGGCCACCGGAGAG
>DVEE01000399.1 GCA_015295885.1 Leptolyngbyaceae cyanobacterium M65_K2018_010 | reverse complement strand
CATTGGAACGCTGAGCACTCTTCTGGGGATGCATCCAAAGGTGGAGGTGATATCTATGACAGCCATGACTAAACAAGCCATTCGTGATGAATTGCTACTCAAAGAAGGCAAGCTTGACCATGCGCAGACTATGGCCAGGGAAAAGCTAGCAAAGATCATCGTAAAGAAGAAAGAAATTGAGGATTCTGTTAACAAGATTGAGGCAGAACCTGAGTTCAAACTCCTCAATCCAGAAGCCTATCGGGTTGAAGTGGATGCCTTGGTAGATCCCCAAATTCCCAAGCCTGGGCGGTTTGACCGTCTGGCAACCTTTGCCCTGGGCTTTATTACGGCGGTATTGCTCTTGGCAGGGTTAGGATTGTAGCTCAGTGGTCTTGATCGCAGTCAACGGTTCGGGCAGTTTGTCGGTCAATCGCGGAAATATCTAGATTTCTCGTTCGCCGCATTTGGGTCTGGGGGAGGCGGCCAGGTTTTGGGGCGGATCGCCGGGTGCGATAAACCGGGGTCTGACGGGGACGGGGGTTAGGCGCGCGGGCAGGCCAACAATGGACTGGATGATGCTGAGGATTTCCGTATACCGACCTCCCTAGGGGAAGTATGCCGGCTGTTTCCGTGATATTCACCGTGAGCGTGGAGGTATACCGGCAGTTGCCCTACATCAATCGGCATAAAAAACAATAGGGGACTGAATTTAGCCCCCTACCCGATTAACTTATCAAATAACTTATCAGACTTGAACCAGGAAACTAAACAGCCACCCCGCTAGCCATTTCAACCGGAAATCCAGCGGCCTTCCAAGCGGCTACACCGCCCCGCAGCACAGAGACACCGGTATAGCCGGCTGCTCGCAACTGGTCGGCAGCGGCGGTGGCTTCCTCATCGCTGTTGCCGTAGAGGTACAGGTCTCGATCCAACTCAAAGCAGCGGGCCGCGGTATCCAGCAGAGTGGCCGCGGGGATGGAAATGGCGCCAGTGATGCGGCCTTCGTTAAAGTCGGCGCGATCGCGAATATCCACAATCGAAAGGGCCGGCTCGCCCCAATCCAACCGCTCTTTCAGGTCATAGACGCGGGACTCAGGCTTGATGGGAGAAGGCTTCGGAAACAAACCAAAAATGCGATTCATGGCGAGGAGGATCCTTAAACAACGGTAGTCCCCTGCAATGTAACAAACCTTAATCTTTTCTGCAAATTTTTATTGAAAACAGTGGACATGTCTTCCTACTTAGGTTCTCACGCTATTGATCAAGATCAATAGGGATGATCGGCTATTCAGGAGGGAGCCCCTGCCGGTGGAATTGACCGACCCACGGTAGGACAGTCTACAGTAGGATTAGCCGCCAGTCTGCGAGCATACCCATTCAGCCCCACCGGAGGCAGAGGTGATCAGCTACCGCGAGCATCATTCTCCTCACCTAGGGAGACCCAGCACTGGAGAAACCGGTTCAGAAGCCATGGAAGCCGCCGTGATTCAGCCCTTACCCGAGGCGGTGGCGGCTCAAATTGCGGCTGGCCAAGTGATCGATTCTCTGGCGGCCGTGGTGCGCGAGTTGGTGGAAAATGCTTTGGATGCCCAAGCCACTCGGGTCACTATAGACCTCTGGCCTGAATCTGGGCGCATTCAGGTGGCGGATAATGGCCAGGGCCTGAGTTTAGACAACCTACAGCGGGCCGCGGCTCCCCACAGCACCAGCAAAATTCACACCCAGGCCGATCTGTGGCAGGTGGCTAGCCTGGGCTTCCGGGGGCAGGCTTTGCATAGTCTGGCCCAGGCGGGGCAGTTAACCCTGTGCAGCCGCCCGCCGGGGGCTGAAACCGGCTGGCAGGTGACCTACTCCGAGGCCGGGGTGCCCCAGCAATCCACGCCCACCGCCATGGCCTCCGGCACCATTGCCACCGTGACCAACCTATTCCAGGATTGGCCGGCCCGCCGCTTGGGATTGCCCTCCTCCGCTCGCCAACTGCGGGCCGTACAGCACATTCTCTATGACCTCGCCCTCTGTCATCCCCAGGTGACCTGGCTAGTGCGCTTGGGCGATCGCCCTTGGTTTTCCCTCACCCCTGGGCCCACGGCCAGGGCCCTCTGGCCCCAGATGATTTCTACCCTGGGGGCCGCGGATCTACGGGAAATCCACCAAGCCATCCCCTGGGTCACCAGTGGTAGCACTTCCAGCTCAGCTCACACCCACCAGGCCAAGGCTGCCAGCCTATACGGGCTGATTGGCCTGCCCGATCGCTGCCATCGAGCCCGCCCCGATCAGGTCAAGGTTGCGGTAAATGGCCGCCGGGTCGCTTTACCGGAACTAGAGCAGGCCGCCCTGCGGGCCTTTCGCCACACTCTGCCCCGCCATCGCTATCCCCTCTGCTTTCTGCACCTGCGGGTGCCTCCCTACGCCCTAGATTGGCATCGCCGTGCCGATAAATCCACCCTTTACCTGCGCCAGTTGGATCGATGGCTGGCTCAAGTCGAGGATTGCATCGACACCTTGCTACGGCAACCCACCCTGGGTGAGGCAGATTCAGCCAACCACCAGCGGGTCACCACCCTACTCAAGGCGGCGGAAATCCGCGGCAGCTATCAACCGCCACCCCAGCGCCAGGTTAATCTCTCCGATCCTTTACCGGCAAGTCCCTGGCCAGGAATGCTAACCGCGCTGGCCCAGGTCCACAACCGCTATATTGTGGCCGAGCAACCCGATGGCCTCTGCCTGGTCGAGCAGCATATCGCCCATGAACGGGTGCTCTACGAGCGCCTGCTAGACCAGTGGCAGGTGGTACCCCTGGCGGTTCCCGTTGTTCTGGACCAACTCTCTGAAGCTCAGGTGGACCAACTGCAACGGTTAGGCCTGGGGGTAGAGTTGTTTGGGCCCCGGCGTTGGGCTATTCGGAGGGTTCCGGCTCCTCTGTGCGATCGCTCCGACCTGTCCGAGGCCCTGCTGGAACTGAGCCTCGGGCGCGATCTGGACAATGCTCTGGTGGCCATTGCCTGCCGCACCGCCATTCGGAATGGTACCCCCCTGACCCTACCTGAAATGCAGACCTTGCTGAATGACTGGCAGCGCACCCGTAACCCCCGTACCTGCCCCCATGGTCGGCCCATTGCTCTGACGCTGACTGAAAGCAGCCTGGCTCGCTTCTTCCGCCGCCATTGGGTGATTGGTAAAAGCCACGGTCTGGAGTAACGGCGTTTCCCCTGGCAGGGCCTAGGGACAAAAAACCGACAAACCCTGAGGAGCTTGCCGGTCGGTTGTGTGTTCCCTGTAGATGACTCGGCTAAAGTTGAGTCATGCTTAGTATCCGGAAATCTACTGAAAAAACCCAGGGAATTTATCACTCAACTCCGTGAGATGGATCACAGGCTGGGAAAATCCAGGAAACTCCTTGACGAATCACTCCTCCTCGAACCCTAGCCCCGCCAGTGAAACGTCACAGGCTGTAACAACTCCTCAAGCCTTGACATCCTTCTCAGCAAACTAGGGCAAGATTGAAAGGCATCCACCATTGGAGAACACAACATGGGGCCCTTTGACCAGGCGATGGAATCCGATAGCGTGACCACAAACCCGGGGATGGGGGCCGCCGAGGCACTGGCCAGTATCGCCCTAGTTGCGATCGCCGCCGATGGCTACCTCTCTGACCAAGAGGGAGAAGACATGACCCTGATGATGTCCCGGATGCAACTGTTTAGTAGCTACTCCAAGGATCGGCTCAACCGTTTGTTCGATACCTTGCTCGCCGCCCTCAAACAAAAGGGGCCCGCCGCCCTGGTAAACCAGGCCAAGGGTGCGCTCCCCCCAGACCTGAGGGAGACCGCCTTTGCTATCGCCACGGATCTAGTTCTCTCAGACCGCACGGTAACCTCCCAGGAACAAGCTTTTTTAGATGACCTCTACCGCATTCTGGAAATTCCTGGGGATTTGGCTTTACAAATTGTGCAGGTGATGACGATTAAAAATCGTGGCTAATAAAAATCGTGGCTAAAGCCGACCATTTACCCCACCGCTATACCTTCCCCTGCCCCCCGCAGGGTAGCGCGGTCGAGCACACTGGTAGGAGCACTTCCATTCAGCGTTACCAGCCCCAGGGCTTGTAAATCCGCCTCAACCATCAGGTGCACCAGTTCTTCAAAGGTGACACTGGGCTGCCAACCTAGCTGAGCCTTGGCTTTACTGGGATCGCCAATGAGTAAATCTACTTCGGCGGGGCGCAGGTAGCGTTCATCAAAGGCCACATAGTCTTGCCAGTTAAGGTTGACGTGGCCAAAGGCTAGGTCTAGGAATTCGCGTACTGAGTGGGTTTCACCGGTAGCGACCACGTAGTCATCGGGGGCATCCTGCTGCAGCATCAGCCACATGGCTTGCACGTAGTCCTTGGCATAGCCCCAGTCGCGCTTGGCATCCAGATTACCCATGTAGAGTTTCTTTTGCTGCCCAGCCACGATACGCGCCACGGCCCGGGTGATTTTGCGGGTGACAAAGGTTTCGCCCCGGCGAGGCGACTCGTGGTTAAACAAAATGCCATTGCAGGCAAACATACCGTAGGACTCGCGGTGGTTAAGGGTTTGCCAGTGGGCGTAGACCTTAGCGCAGGCGTAGGGACTGCGGGGGTAGAAGGGGGTAGTTTCGCTCTGGGGGACATCCTGCACCTTGCCGTACATTTCCGAAGAACCGGCCTGGTAGTAGCGCACTTCAATGCCGGTGCGGTGGCGGTAATCACGGATCGCTTCTAGCAGACGCAGGGCCCCCATCCCAACCGCATCAACGGTGTATTCGGGGGAATCAAAGCTAACCCGCACATGGGATTGGGCACCCAGGTTGTAAATCTCCGTAGGTTGCACTTCTTCTAGAATGCGGCGCAGGGTAGTGCCATCGGTGAGGTCGCCGTAGTGCAGAAATAACTTAGCGGTTTCGCTGTGGGGGTCTTCGTAGAGGTGATCGATGCGATCGGTATTGATGGTAGAGGTGCGGCGAATAATGCCGTGGACCTCGTAACCTTTTTCCAATAGCAGTT
>DVEE01000014.1 GCA_015295885.1 Leptolyngbyaceae cyanobacterium M65_K2018_010 | reverse complement strand
GTGGCCCCTCCCCTGGGTAGCAATGGAGAAAACAGTGGCTCCCTGAAGGGCCTCTCCCTGGGGGGGAGTCATCCCGGCGGTTCACCTTCCTCCCGTATGGCAGCAGCGATTAGAGCCCGGCGCGAGCGAGCTAACTCTAACTCCGGTGGTTTACAAAAAAGCCTGGTTCAAGCCCGGGGCAGCCGAGTCGCCCAAACGCCTCAGTGGGCCTCGGCACAGTCCAGCGTTGATGGGGCGATCGCGACGGCCGAGGAAGTTAAGCAAAAATATCTGAGAGGGCAGCGAGATTTTTCCCTGCAAAGCTTCAAAGCCCTGAATTTACCGCGAACCACCTTGCCCCATATCAATTTCAACCAGGCGAAAATGCCTAGGGCTAATTTCCAAGGAGCTGATCTGAGGAATGCCAACTTCGGCCGGGCCAACCTTAGTCAAGCCAACCTCCGTAACGCTAAGCTAGCTAAGGCCTATTTCCACAATGCTAACCTCGAGGAAGCTGACCTACGCGGGGCCAATTTAGCCCAAGCTTGCCTGTCTAACGCCAACCTGCGGGGAGCCAATCTCTGCGGGGCTGATTTGACAGGTGCCCTAATTGGCGATGATCAGCTAGCCAGTGCCCGTACCAGTTGGTCCACGGTGTTACCCAACGGACGACGCAGCCTGCTCTAGGGCCTAGTACCTTGCGGCGGAAATGGGGCTACTATTTTTGTGGCTGAAAAGCCTTAGTAAAAGGGGATTTCCTTTCTGCCTGCTGCGCACGGGCAAAGCCCTACCTCCTGCTACGCACGGGCTACGCCCTACAGACTTCTGCCTTCATGTACTAGGTTGAAGGATCCGTGAATAATCCAGCCTATGTACAATCGCTGCAATGGTGCGGAAGTGCCCTATGGTAATAATGAAAAGTTAGGGTAAGTCAAAAGGCTATGGGCACAAGACAAGGGGTCGTCCACCTGGGGCAGCGGGTTGTCGCCTTTTTAGTAGTAGCGATGATCACCTGGGCCACCCTCGGTTGTGCTAAACCCACGGAACCAACCGTGCTGCTTTCAGAACCCACCCGCGAGCCCAATCGGCTGGTGGGGCAAATCACAGAGGTGTCGCCCCCGGAAACCCTGGAAACTTTGAAACAAATTATTGATGCCTATACGCCCCAGGTTAGGATATTGAGCCCTCGTCCTGGAGAAATTCTAGACAGCACAACGGTCGCAGTCAGAATTCAGGTACGGGGTCTGCCCCTTTTTAAGGATGAAACCTGGCAACTAGGCCCCCACCTGCATGTCTTTTTGGACGATCAACCCTACCGGGCGGTGTATGACCTAGCCGAACCTTTGGTTTTTGATGATCTCACCCCGGGTACCCACACCCTCCGGGTCTTTGCCTCAAGACCCTGGCATGAAAGCTTTAAAAACCAGGGCGCTTTTGACCAGCGCACCTTCCATGTGTTGGCTCAAACCCCTCAAAATGAGGTGAACGCCAGTGCTCCGTTGCTCACCTACAGTCGCCCCCAGGGCAGCTATGGTGCCGAGCCGATTATGCTGGACTTCTATCTGACCAATGCTCCCCTGCACATGAATGCCCAGGAGGACGCTAAGGACGATCTTCACGATTGGCGCATCCGCTGCACTGTCAACGGTCAGAGTTTTGTCTTTGACCAGTGGCAACCGGTTTATCTAAAGGGCTTTCAGCCGGGTCGCAACTGGGTGCAGTTAGAACTCATTGACGAAACAGGCCGGCCTATTGAAAACCGATTCAACAACACAGTGCGTATCATTGACTATCAACCCGGTGGTGATGATGCCCTGTCTCGTCTGGTACGGGGTGAACTGGACCTACGGCAGGTGGCCAGTATCATTGACCCCACCTACGTACCCCCCCCGAAACCAGCGCCTAGCCCAGAACCCCTCCCTTCGACGGAACCAGAACCGCTCAGGCCACCGGCGGCTGAATCAGGGTCAACTCCAATGACTCGACCTGGGGCTGTACCCGTTATCCCAGCTCCGCCCGTGGAGACCCCACTGCCCCCTGAAGCTGACCGAGAACCGGCCCCCTCTGCCCCCCCTCAACTGGAGCCGATTACGGCGACCGAAAGGCCAGTAGCCCCTGAAAGTCGCCCTGAAGCGGAGGAGGAGACCCTAGACCTGGAGGAAGCCACTGAGTTGAGTCCGACTCAGGAAGATTCGGAGGAACCGGAGACTACTTTGGCGCCAACCCCTGCTCTGGAGCCGGCCCCTGAGGCAGTCCCTCCCCTTGAGCTGCCGGTAGCTCTCCCGCCTGTCACTCCCGAAGACAACTCCGCAGACGCGGCTACTCCGGCGGCTCCCACCCACCCCTCGGCGATGAAAGGCTGGATGAATCGCTTTAAGGCCAGGCAGCAAAAGGGGCGATCGCCACAGCCTGGGCCAGTTATCCCCGAAGCCAGCCAACCCTTGGAGCCAATTCCAGTGTACGAAGCCCCCTCTAGGTTAGAGGAACCCGCCCCTGAGCCCCACCCCGAGCCTTCCCCCGAAGTTGACTTACCCAGGGTGATGCCTGAGTTAATTGAGCCTTACCTCACCCGGCCCTACCTAACTGAGCCCCGCACTGAACCCTTACCACCGCCTGGAGTAGGGGCTGCGCCCAACCAGGAGCAGGAGACTGGGAAAGACCCGGAAGACAGCCTGGATGCTGAAGCTCAAGCGCCTTCTCCCAGCCAGGTCACCCCCCCACAGAACCGTTTGACCAGACCCTATATCTAGACCCTATATCTCAAGGTTTAAGGCTATTCAATCGCCAGTTGTGCCAGGGGTTCAGCCCCTGACCGAGCCTGTAGGGATGGGACTTTTACTGAATCAACCGCAGGGTGAGGGGATAGCGATAAGCGATACCCTCCTTAGCTTTAACGGCCGCCCAGACAACTAGCACGATCCAGGTGACAGCCAGCAAAATCACCAGGGGAATACCAATCAACACAAAGATCAAGATCGCCGCCACCATCATATAGATGGTCATGGAGAGGTTAAAGTTGAGAGCCTCTTTGCCCTGATGGTCTACAAAGGGCATTTCCTCTCGTTTAATCAGCCAGATAATTAACGGCCCGACAATGCAGCCAAAGGGAATAATCAGGCCGGATAGGGCACTGAGATGGGCTAAGGTAGCCCACTGGCGAGATTCTGGCGTAGAGATGGGTTGGGCCATGGGCTGTCGGGGTGCGGTGCCGCTATCAAAGACGGGTTGACCTGGGCCCAAACTAACTTAAAAAGCAGGGTAAAGTGCCTACCCTGCTTACAAAATGTAGTATTCAAAAGTCATCGGAAGCGTACTATCAAGTCCCTAATCTTCGTCTTCATCCTCTTCATTGGAGGGATACACAAAGCTGGTAGAACGTCCGGTTAACACTGACTTACCCAAAGAAAGGGCCTTTTGAGCTTGTAAGGTAGCGGTACGCTTCCAGCTGGCCCGCCGCTGGTCGCGTTTTTGTTTGGAGGTTTTCTTCTTCGGAACCGCCATGGCAGCAATACATCAAACTTGACAACCTTATCAGCATAGGCCAAGACCGCGGGAATGTGCAATCCATTGGCAGAATTTACAGCTACCCAACGCCTGCCAGTCCCTAGGAGGCGCTGCTGAATCCACCATTGATTGCTTAAGTCCGGGACTGTAGGCTTTGCAAACGAGGCAGATCAAACTGGCGCTGGTTTAGAATCAACCAAGACTCCATTAGATCTGGCCCTTGCAGAGCCCCCATCAGAGCCGCCCGCAGAGACTTCATCACTAGGCCCTTTTTGACCCCCTGGGCCTGGGTGACCTGATCCACTAGGCTCTTTAGATCTGCCAAGGTGATCGGAGTCTTTGTAGAGGATAATTCCTGCACCGTGGCCTGAATTATCCCAGCAACGCCCTCCTGTTGAAGTTGAGTTTGGGCCGCTTCATCCAGGGGAACCTTCTCAGTCATAAAAAAGCGGCTTTGTTCTACGGCATCGGTCAACCGGGTCAGACTTGGGCCAATTAACGCCATTAAAGGCATGAGCCAGGTTCTATCCACCTCTGGATCGAGGTCGTAACCGGCTGCCTTCAGGTAAGGCAGCACTTGATCCAGCAAAGTGGCCGGATCCATGGTGTGCAGGTACTGGCTATTGAGCCAATCGAGTTTATCCCAGTCGAATTTGGCTCCGGCCTTGTTAACCCGGTCAAAGCTAAAGACCTGGGCCGCTTCCGTCAGGGTAAATTGCTCATTGGCGTCGGGGGGTGACCAGCCCAGCAGGGTCATATAGTTAGCTAGGGCCGGCGCCACGAAGCCCATTGTCTTAAAGTCTGAAATTGACGTAACCCCATCCCGCTTGGAGAGCTTTTGCCCGCTCTGGTTCAAAATCAGCGGAGTGTGGGCAAAGGCTGGTACCGCTGATCCTAGGGCTTCGTAGAGCAAAATTTGTTTAGCGGTATTGGCAATATGGTCTTCACCACGAATCACATGGGTAATGGCCATGGCAATGTCATCGACGACGACGGCCAGGTTATACAAGGGTTGGCCAATGGAGTTGGAGGATGAGGCCCGGGCTACCACCATGTCTCCGCCTAAGTCGCTGGCCTGCCAGGTCACTGGACCGCGTACCATATCGTTCCAGGTAATGGTGCGATCGTCGTCAATCTTAAAGCGAATCACCGCCGGTCGCCCTTCTGCCTCAAAGGCGGCCTGCTGTTCGGGGGGCAGATCCCGATGGCGGTTATCGTAGCGGGGGGCCAGGCCCTTCGCCTTCATGGCCTCTCGCATGGCCTCCAATTCTTCGGGAGTGTCGTAGGCGCGATAGGCCAATCCCTGATCCAACAGGGTTTGAATGGCCTGGCGATAGAGATCCAGCCGTTGGGATTGGAAGAATGGCCCCTCGTCCCAATCCAGACCTAACCACCTCAGCCCAGCAAGAATATTTTCCGTGAACTCGGGCTTAGAGCGTTCTTCATCGGTGTCTTCAATGCGGAGGACAAACTGGCCTCCTTCGTGGCGAGCAAACAACCAGTTAAACACGGCGGTGCGAGCCGTACCA